>CANPVW010000119.1 GCA_947581745.1 Candidatus Benthicola azotiphorus | reverse complement strand
AAGCGGAGCGCGGCGGCCGGTCGTCCAGGAAGCGAGCGAACGACGAGTGACGATCTTCCTGCTGGCCGCTTCCGCCTATCTCATGGGGTCGATTCCCACCAGTTACCTCGTGGGCCGCATGCGCGGAATCGATCTTCGCCAGCACGGCAGTGGCAATCTGGGCGGAACCAACGCGTATCGGGTCATGGGCGCGGCCGCCGGATTGCCCGTGGTGGCCGTGGATGTGGCCAAGGGCTTCATCCCGACCTACTTCTTTCCGGCCTGGGACGGCTCGGCCTTCGGTGACCTGGCGCTGCTCTACGGGCTGGCGGCCATCGCCGGACACGTGTGGTCGGTATTCGTCGGGTTCAGGGGAGGGAAGGGCGTGGCCACAGGGGCGGGCGTGCTCGTGGCGCTGGCGCCCACCTCCGCCTTGATCGGATTGCTCGTGTGGGTGGGCGTCGTTTCGATCACCCGATACGTCTCCGTCGCCTCGCTCGCCGCCGCCACTATCGTCCCCCTCTCGGCCTGGCTCACCGACGAGGCGCGATCGACGGTGCTGTTCTGTGCGGCGATCGCGATTTTCGTGTGGTGGACGCACCGGGGGAACCTGAGGAGATTGAGCCGCGGTCAGGAAAACAGGTTCGGGCGGACGCCAGGGCCGTCCGACTTCTCCGGAGGAGAGGACACGCATGGAGAGTGACAGGATCGCCGTCCTCGGCTCGGGCAGCTGGGGTACCGCCCTTGCCAACGTGCTCGCCCGCAACGGCCACGCGACCTGTCTCTGGGCCTACGAGCCGGCCGTCGCCGAAGACGTCCAGGCCAACCGACGCAACGACAAGTATCTGCCGGGAGTCGACCTCGAGCCCTCGCTCCGCGCGACATCGGAGATGGACCAGGCACTGGAGGGAGCGACCGTGGTGGTTTCGGTCAGCCCTTCACACGTGGTGCGTCCCGTGATGGAAGAGGCCGCGAAGCACCTGACCGGCAGCCCGCCGCTGCTCGTCAGTGCCTCGAAGGGGATCGAGATCCACACGGACCTGAGGATGAGCGAGGTACTTCAGCAAGTTCTCGGCAAGGACGTGGCGGACGGGTGCGTGGTGCTTTCTGGACCCAGCTTCGCCGCCGAGCTCGCGCGTCGCCTTCCAACCGCCGTGACTCTCGCGTCCAATGACGAGCGGAACGCGATACGCGTGCAGGGTCTGTTCCAGAATGACCATTTCCGCCTCTATACCCAGTCGGACCTGATCGGCACCGAGCTCGGCGGTTCGCTCAAGAACGTCATCGCCCTGGCGGCGGGAATCAGCGACGGTCTGGGACTGGGCACGAACGCACGGGCCGCTCTCATGACCCGGGGGCTGGCGGAGATCGGGCGACTGGCCGAGCGGCTCGGAGGAGAGGGAGCGACGCTCGCGGGATTGGCCGGTGTGGGTGATCTCATCCTGACCTGCACCGGGGACCTGAGCCGGAATCGACGGGTGGGTCTCGCCGTGGGAAGAGGCGAAGACCTGTCCGATGTGCTGGAGGGAATGACGGCCGTCGCGGAGGGAGTTCGAACCGCCGAGGCCGCACGGGACCTCGCGGGCAGGCACGGGGTGGAAATGCCGATCGTCGAGGCCGTATACTCCATCCTGTACGAGAACGTGGACCCGAGGAAGGCGCTGGCCCTCCTGATGTCCAGAGAACCCAAGCCCGAGCGCTGGAGTTGACCCGGTGGAAGACCGCATCGCCCAGAAGGAATACTATTCGATAGGCGAGGTTTGTGAGCTCACGGGCCTCAAGCCGCACGTGCTGCGTTACTGGGAAACCCAGTTTCCGGCGCTCAAGCCCTCCAAGAACAGGGCCGGCAACCGGGTCTATCGTCGCAAGGAGATCAAGCTCGTTCACCTTCTCAGGCACCTGCTGTACGCGGAGAAGTACACGATCGACGGAGCGCGCCACAAGCTCGACCAGCTCCGCAAGGAAGGTAAGCTCGCACGAGCGGCACGGGTCGCGTGGGATCGCGAGACGGTCCGGGACCTCAGGCGGGAGGCCGACGGCCTCGTGGACTTGCTGGCGCTCGGCGAATGACGGAAGCCACTCAGGGCGGTCAACCCGGCTCCGGGGACCGCCCGACCATTCTCTGCACCAACGATGACGGGATTCACGCCCTCGGCCTGAAGACACTCGTCGACATCGCCGGGAGGCTCGGCGATGTGAGGGTAGTGGCGCCCGACAGGGAACAGAGCGCGACGAGTCATTCGCTCACCGTGCACCGACCGCTCCGCGCCACCCGCACCCCCGAGGGTTTCCATGTGATCGACGGCACGCCGACGGACTGCGTGCTGATCGGAATCAACCAGCTACTGGACGCACCGCCGGATTTCGTGCTCTCCGGGGTCAACCACGGTCCCAACATGGGAGAGGACGTGCTGTACTCCGGAACGGTGGCCGCGGCCATGGAAGGGACGATTCTCGGCATTCCGGCGATCGCCATTTCCTACTCCAGCCGCGCGGCCGACCGGATTCCCGGGTACGCCGGCGTCCTCACCCAGCTGGTCGGCGCCCTGATCGGCCGCGGACCCTTCCCCGAGGAGACCTTCTTCAACGTGAACCTGCCCGACATTCCGGCGGAGGAGGTGAAAGGTGTCCGGGTGACCACGCTCGGTCGTCGCGTGTATTCGGACTCGCTGACACGACGTGAGGATCCCTCGGGGCGGGAGTACTACTGGATCGGTGGCGGCGTCTCGAGCTGGACTGGACGGGAGGATTCGGACTTCAGGGCCGTGCAGGCCGGATACGTGTCCGTCACGCCCCTGCACCTCGACCTGACCAATTACCGTCTGATCAGCGAGGTACGGACTTGGATGCTGGGAGGATGAACCAGGCGTACCGGCGGGATCGCCGACGCCTGATCGAGGCGCTCCAGGCGGGGGGAGTGAACGACCTGGCCATACTGCACGCCTTCGATGCCATCCCGCGGCATCTGTTCGTCCCGGATGCGGTCCGGCACCGCTCCTACGAGGACGTGGCGCTTCCCCTGGGCTACGGCCAGACCATATCGAGGCCGGGAGCCCACGCGCTCCACCTGGGGCTGGCCGGCCTGTCAGGCGAAGAGAGGGTTCTGGAGATCGGCACGGGGTCGGGATACCAGACGGCCCTCCTGAGTCAGCTGGCCGGGCACGTCTACTCCATTGAGACGGTGACGGAACTGGCGGACCTGGCGGCAGAACGCCTCGGTCA
>CANPVW010000118.1 GCA_947581745.1 Candidatus Benthicola azotiphorus | reverse complement strand
ACGCCGGAGGAGTTCATGGGCGAGGTCATCGGCGATCTCAACCAGCGGCGCGGACGGATCATGGGAATGGACACGGACGGCCACTGGCAGGTCGTCAGGGCCAAGGTGCCGGAGGCCGAGATGTACAGGTACTCGACGGCGTTGCGCTCGCTCACGCAGGGGAAGGGCGCTCACTCGAGAGAGTTGTCCGGGTACGAACCGGCGCCCGGTGACGTGACGCAACGGATCATAGCCGAGGCGGAAGCCCGGAAGGAAGAAGAGCATCGCTGATCGCGGTGCTCCAATGCGGAGCTGAGACGTTGGCAGGACACAGCAAATGGGCCCAGATCAAGCGCCAGAAGGCGGTGAACGATCAGGCCCGCGGAAAGAGGTTCGCGAAGATCGGGCGCGAGATCGCCGTGGCCGCGCGGCACGGCGGCGGTGATCCCGATTTCAATCCTCGCCTGCGTACGGCGATCGCCAACGCGAAGGCGGAGAACATGCCGGCGGCGAACATCGACCGTGCCGTGCAGCGGGGTACGGGAGAGCTGCCGGGGATGACGTTCGAGGAGACGACGTACGAGGGCTACGGCCCCGGTGGCGTGGCTATCTACCTCGAGTGCGTCACGGACAACACGAACCGCACGGTCGCCGAGATCCGGCATCTGATGAGCAAGGGCGGCGGCAACCTCGGGCAGAGCGGCTCCGTGGCGTGGATGTTCGAGCGGAAGGGGCAGATCTACCTGGAGGCGGAGCGGTACGACGAGGAGAAGGCGCTGGAGTCGGCGCTCAAGGCGGGGGCGGAGGACATGCGGACCGAGGATGGGCTCCACATCCTGACCACCTCGGTGGCCGACTTTCACGTCGTGCAGGACAGCCTGCGGGATCAGGGCATCGAGATCGAGGACTCCGAGCTGGCCATGATTCCCGCGACGACGGTGAAAGTGGAAGGCCGGGAGGCCGAGAAGCTCCTCAAGCTGGTGACGGCGCTGGAAGAGCAGGATGACGTCTGGAAGCTGTACTCGAACTTCGAGGTGGATGACGAAGCTTTCGCGTCGCTACAGGGCTGAGGTGGCCGGGCCCCGCGCCGGCCGCACGCCGGACCGAGGGTGACCGTGCGCGTCCTGGGAATCGACCCCGGATCGGCGGTAACCGGCTACGGAGTCATCGAGGGTCGGGGGAGCGACTGCAGGCTCATCGAGTGTGGAATCATCCGATCGCCGCGGCGAGGCGATCTGGCCGTGCGACTCCTGCACATCTACAGTGACATACAGGCCGTGATCGAGCGGCTGGAGCCCGACTGCATGGCGGTCGAGGGGGTGTTCTACCGGGAGAACCCGAGAACCGCCGTGGTTCTGGCTCACGCACGCGGCGTGGCCCTGCTTGCAGGTGCGGAACGGGGCCTTCAGGTGGCCGAGTACCCGCCGGCCGAAATCAAGAAGGCCGTGGTCGGCACGGGACGGGCGACCAAGACACAGGTGGGATACATGGTGCAGAAGCTCCTCGGCCTCGCCGAACCGCCGCGACCGTCGGACGCTTCCGACGGCTGCGCCGCGGCCCTGTGCCACCTGCTCATCGGCACCGGTCCGCTCGCTCGAGGGGTCAGGCCGTGATCAGTCGGGTGCGGGGAGAGCTCTCCGCCGTGCGGGCGGACCGGATCGAGATCACGACCGTGGGCGGAATCGGGTACGAGGTGATCGTATCCTCCCGGGTCTTCGAGGGCCTCCCGCAGCCTGGAGAGGAGGTCGACCTGCACACCGCGCTCGTGTCGCGGGAGGATGCGCTGGAGCTGTTCGGGTTCAGCAGTCCGGTGGACCGCGAGCTGTTTCTTCGATTGCAGACGGCCTCCGGAGTCGGCCCGCGCCTCGCGCTCGCCATCCTCGGGACGCTTCCGGCGAAT
Source organism: Candidatus Benthicola azotiphorus (assembly GCA_947581745.1). Lineage (GTDB taxonomy): Bacteria > Gemmatimonadota > Gemmatimonadetes > Palauibacterales > Palauibacteraceae > Benthicola > Benthicola azotiphorus. Next base: position 1,531 of record CANPVW010000118.1, on the reverse strand, counting down.
CGGATCGTCAGCGCGCTCAGGAGCCGGAACCACGAGACGCTGCAGCTGGTCAGCGGCGTCGGCCGCAAGACCGCCGAGCGGATGGCACTGGAACTGGCCGATAAGCTGGAGGACCTCGCCGTCTCGGCCGGCCCCGCGGACGAACCCCTGGAAGGCGGGGTGGCGGCGCTGGAAGCCCTGCGCGCCCTGGGCTATTCGCAGCTCGAGAGCGAGAGCGCACTGAAGGCGGCGCGGCGCGAAGCCGGTGGAGAAACCGGAACGGAAGAGCTGATCCGCGCCGCCTTGAGGCACCTGTAGCGGGCACCCGGAGAGACCATGTCCGAACGCGTGGAAGTCACGACTCCCGAGACGCTCGACGGCGAAGCCGGGCACGAGCGGTCCCTGCGCCCGGACCGCCTCGCGGAGTTCGTCGGCCAGGAGAAGGTGAAGGAGGCCCTGGACGTGTACATCCAGGCCGCCCTGCAGCGCCAGGAGGCTCTGGATCACACCCTGTTCTTCGGGCCTCCGGGGCTCGGCAAGACCACGCTGGCCATTCTGATGGCGCGCGAGCTGGGCGTGAACATCAAGATCACCTCGGGTCCGGTTCTGGAGAAGCCCGGCGACCTGGCGGCGCTCCTGACCAATCTCGATCACGGCGACATCCTGTTCATCGACGAGATCCACCGCCTGCGGCCGGTGATCGAGGAATACCTCTACCCGGCCATGGAGGACTACCGGATAGAGATCCGGCTCAGCGAGGGCGCTCGCGCGCAGACCGTGTCGATGAAGATCGAGCGCTTCACTCTGGTAGGCGCCACGACGCGTTTCGGGCTGCTCACCGCGCCGATGAGGGCCCGCTTCGGGGTCATCGAACGACTCAACTACTATCCCCCGGAGGAGCTCCTTCAGATCGTCCATCGCTCGGCCGAGATATTCGGCGTGTCGATCGACGGCGATGGCGCGTCGGAGATCGCCCGACGGTCGCGCGGAACGCCGCGCATCGCGAACCGTCTGCTGCGCCGGGTGCGGGACTACGCGCAGGTGCGGTCGGACGGGCGGATCGACGGAGACACCTCGCGCCTGGCGCTCGAGATGCTGAACGTCGACGAGTACGGGCTGGATGAGATGGACGCGCGGGTCCTGACGGCGATCATCGAGAGCTTCGGTGGTGGACCGGTCGGCCTGAGCTCGCTGGCGGTGGCCGTCGGGGAGGACGCGTCTACCCTGGAAGAGGTGTACGAGCCCTATCTGATCCAGAACGGCTACCTGCATCGGACGGCTCGAGGACGGGTCGCCACTCCGCGGGCCTTTCAGCGCTTCGGGTACGCGCTCCCACCGGACGGTGAGTCGTCCCAGGCGGGGTTGTTCGGGGATGCCGGCTGAAGGACCGAGCCCGTATCGTACGGCCGATTTCGATTATCCACTTCCGGAGAACCTCGTCGCCAGTCACCCGGCCGAGCGGCGGGACGAGAGCCGGCTTCTGGTGCTCGATCGTGCGACGGGCTCGCTGGCGGACCGCCGGTTTTCGGATCTGCCGGGGTATCTGGCTGAA
>CANPVW010000117.1 GCA_947581745.1 Candidatus Benthicola azotiphorus | reverse complement strand
CTTCTCCAGCTCGAGCTACATCGACTCCAGTGGCCTGGGCGTGCTGGTCAGCCTGTCGAAGAAGATCCGGGAATCGGGCGGGGCGCTGAGGCTCGCCGGCTTGAACGAGGATCTGCGCACCCTGTTCGAGCTCACCAAGCTGGACACCCTGTTCAATATCGCGGACACCCGCGCCCGGGCCATCGGCGAGTTCTGACTCGTGTCGGAGTTCAAGACCGCTCTCATCTGTTCGGGACGCGAGGTCGTAACGGATGCGCTGGTCCCCGAGCTCGAAGCGCTGGGGGCGACGTGCCTTGTGGCCGCGCGCCGCACGGAGTGGCCCGAGCGCTCACCGGGGGTAGCGTTCATCGACCTGGCGGACAGCGAGCACCCGGTGCGGGCCGTTCGGCTCACGTTCGGCCACCCAACTGAGCTCGTGGCGATCGTCGACAACGAATCTGTGGATGGATTAATTCCTGCTCTGGCCGCAGGTTGCGGCGATTATCTCTTCTATCCTATCAACTACGACGAACTGCGGTTGAAGTGGCGGAAGCACCTCGAGGGCGAAGGTGGCACGCGGGCCCGCCGGCCCGGAGGATTGAGCGGGAGCGTTCAACTGGAGTTCCCCTCGAGCGTCCGATTCGTGCGAGAGGTCGTAGCCGAGGTGGTGGAGGCGTGCGAGCGCCTGGCCTTCTCCGGGTCGCGGGCGACGCTCAACCTGCGGGTCGCCGTCGGAGAGGCGCTGTCCAACGCCATTCTGTACGGCAACCGAGAAGATCCGGAGAAACTGGTCCGCGTGGTGGCGGCGTTGCGACCGGGCTGTGCCGAGGTCACGGTCACGGACGAGGGACGCGGCTTCGACCCCCTGCGCGTGCTCGACCCGACGCGTCCGGAAAACCGCGAGCGCAGTCACGGGAGAGGTCTCTTCCTGCTTCGATCACTCGCGGACGACGTCCGGTTCAACGAGCGCGGCAACTCGGTCACCCTGACGCTCCATGAGTGAGGCCTTGGAAGCGGATCCGGGGGCGCCGCGCCGCCCCGGAGGAGAGAGGCGGGGAACCGGGCGACCCGATTGGACGCCCGCCTTCGCCAATCCGCAAGGCAGCGAGCGCCTGGCGGAATACCTGGACACGTTTCACCGGCTCACGGGCATCCGCTCTCGCCTCGTGATCGAGGCTGATTCGGGCGAGCTGACGGTTCACGATTCGCTCGGTGACCCGGGGCGAGCCGAATTCACGGAGATGACCTGGCTCGTCATGCCCTCCGTACGGATCCGGCTCGCGACCTCAGCCGCTTCGGGCGAAGAGGATCGGAAATGGCTGGCGGTGCTGCGCGAGTCGGCCAGCCGGCTGGTCGCGTCGGAGGTGGAGGGCCGGTTCTTCGCTTCCGAGCTGGGAGACAGGTATGCCGAGATCGACCTTCTGACCTCCGTGGGGGAGACCCTGGGGTCGGTGGTTCATCTCGAGCGGGCGGCCGGTCGGCTGCTCGACCGCCTGTCACACGTCGTCGCGGCAGACTGCGCGGCCATCTGGGTGCCGGCGGAGGCGGAGCCGCTGCGCCGGCTGGCGGCCGGCGGCCCCGATGCCCCGGATCTGATGACGGAGCCGGCGCCGGACGTACGGGAGTGGGTCGACCGTGCCCTGCGTTCGCAGCTGCCGCAGGTACGCCCGCGCCGGGCTCACGCCCGTGCGGAGGATGAGCGCACCTTCCTCGCCGTACCGCTTCGGCACGCGGCGCTTCACGGAAACACCCTTCCGGTCGGTGTCCTCGCGGCTCGGGGGAGGGAAGGACGGGACACCTTCTCGCAGGCGGATGTCAACCTGGCAGCCACCGTGGCCGCCCACCTGGCGGCTGCAATCGAGAACGATCGCCTGACCCGGGAGAGCCTGGTCCAGGAGCGCATGCTCGTGGAGCTCGAGCTCGCACACCACCTGCAGATGAAGCTCCTGCCGGACCTGGAGGACTTCGCGGGCATGGCGGACGTCGCGGCGCGGTGCGAGCCGGCGGATTCGGTGGGTGGCGACTTCTACCACCTGTTCCGGCTTCCCGGGAATCGACTCGGCGTCATGCTCGGCGATGTCAGCTCCCACGGCTATTCCGCCGGCCTCATCATGGCCCTGACGATGAGCGCGGCCTCGATCACCGTACGCGACCGGGAAGACCCCGCGGACGTGCTGCAGGGGATTCACCACGAGCTCGTGCGCAAGCTCGAGTCCACCGAGATGTACATGACCCTGTGCTATGCAGTTGTGGATCCAGTGGGAGGTCGGATTCGCTACGCCAACGCCGGTCACCCCCACGCCTACCGGGTGAACACCAGAGAGGTGAAGCGCCTGGACGCGCTGAACCCCCCGCTGGGGATCGCCGAGTTCGATGCCTACTCCCAGCGGGAAGTGGAATGGGTCAAGGGGCGCGACATGCTCCTGATGTTCACCGACGGGATCAGCGAGTGCCTCGAGAGCGATCGCCTGTGGTCGGACGAGGGCCTCACCTCGATGGCGATGGAGAGCTCCGGCGCGGCCGCGCAGCAGGTCCTGGACAGGGTCTTCGAGCTCGCCGCGGCGCCGGGCGGCGTGGCCGCCGACGATCGCACTGCACTGGTCGTCAAGTAGTCGATGGTCCGGGCCAAGCGGTCCCTGAGCCAGAACTTCCTCGTCGACCCGAACATCCGTCGCAAGATCGTCGAGGAGCTCGGTGCGGGCCCCGAGGATTCAGTGCTGGAAGTGGGGCCCGGGCACGGCGAGCTGAGCGACCTCCTCGCCGGGAGGGTCGGCCGACTTGCGCTGGTCGAGAAGGACGACGGGCTGGCGGCCGAACTGGCGTTGCGGTTCGGGGGGCGGGATGACGTCCGGGTCGTGCACGGCGACGCGCTGGATGTGGATCTCGCGGGCCTGCTCGAGGATCGGTCGGGCCTCCTCGTCTCGAACGTTCCCTATGGCATCACGTCCCCACTCGTCTTCCGGTTCCTGGAGATGCGTCCCCTCCCACGCCGCATGGTGCTCCTCGTGCAGAAGGAGGTGGCCGAGAGGATCGCCGCGCCGGCCGGCAGCAAGGTCTACGGGGCCCTGACGGTGGGCGTGCAGGCCCGCGCGGACGTCCGAATCGCATTCCGGGTAGGTCGCCGGGCCTTCCGGCCGGTGCCGGCGGTGGATTCGGCAGTCCTGGTGATCGACCCTCACGGTGCCGCTCGGGGACCGGACCGTTTCGCCGGGTTGCGAATCCTGACCCGTGTGACCTTCTCCCGAAGGCGGAAGCAGCTGGGGACGATCCTCCGCGGGGCACCGGAATACGCACTCTCCGCGTCGGTCGTCGATGACGTTCTCCGGGCCCTGGACATCTCTCCTCGAGCGCGGCCCGAGACATTGAGTCCGGGCCAGTTCGTGGAGCTCGCGCAGCGCCTGGAGGAGGTCGGAGGGGTGGGGACGCCCGGCTCGGGAGAACCGAGTTGAGAACGGCCCGTGTGCCCCGTATGTTCTTGTGATCTCTTTCACAAACGGGACCATGGCACGCAAGATCTCAGAGTCGACTGTACGGCGGCTTTCCCGGTATCTGCGACGGCTCAGGGAGCTGGACGCCCGGGAACGCCGGAGCGTCGTCTCGAGCGCCGGACTCGCTCAGTCCACTGGCACCACGGCGGCGCAGGTTCGAAAGGACCTCAGCCATTTCGGGTCGTTCGGCAAGCGCGGCCAGGGATACCCTGTTCGCGCGCTCAGGGAGCAACTCGAGGAGATTCTCGGCTTGACCCAGAGGTGGCGGGTCGCCGTCCTGGGGGCCGGCAAGATCGGCTCGGCCCTGCTGGGGTACGGCTATTTCACGCAGCGGGGCTTCGATGTCGTCGCGGCGTTCGATTCGGATCAGTCCAGGATCGGGCTCGATCTCGGAGGCGTGAGGGTGCAGCCGCTGAGCGAGTTGAAGCGAACGTTCGAGGATAGGAGAGTCGCGATCGCCATCATCGCGACGCCGGTCGAAGCAGCGCAGCAGAGCGCCGACATGGCAGTCGGGGCCGGGGCCCGGGCGATCCTCAATTTCGCCCCGGTGAAGCTGGACGTTCCCGAAGGAGTGGCGGTGCGGGAGATGGATGTCACGCTGGAGCTGGAAGGCCTCTGCTACATGCTGACGACGGGTGGTCCGGCGGCGGACGATACCGAATGATCAGGATCGACAGTGAGATCGGACGCCTGCGCGCGGTCATCTGTCATACCCCCGGGCCCGAACTCGCCGTGGTGACTCCAGCCAACCGGGCCGATTACCTGTTCGATGACATCCTCGACCTCGAGTTCGCCCGCCGGGAGCACGAGCGTTTCACGGCAATCCTCTCCCGTTTCTGTACCGTTTACGAGCTGGCCGATCTGCTCGCCGACGTGCTCCAGTCCGAGGAGGCTCGCGACCACGTGTTCGAGCAGTCGGACGGCGCCATAGGCTCCAGAGCCAAAGGAGCCGATCCGAGGGAGATCGCCCGCCTCTTCATCGAGGGCGAAGTGTCTTCCGGCGGAATCCTGGCGGGGCTGGTGAACGAAGCCGGGTACACGCTTCCTCCGCTCCCGAACCTGTTCTTCACGCGGGATTCCGCGGCCGTTGTCGGCGATCGTGTCGTCGTCGCCTCGATGAAGCACGAGGTGCGGTGGAGCGAGGAGATCCTCGCCTGGACCCTGTTCCGGATGCACCCGGAGCTGGCGAACGCAGGGATTCTGTTTGACGGGGCGCACGAGCGAAGACTCAACGTGCGCGTCGAGGGCGGCGACGTGCACGTTCTGCGTCACGACCTGCTGGCGGTGGGAATGTCGGAGAGAACGACCGCCGCGGGAATCGACGCGCTGGCGGAAGAGGTCTTCGGCCGCACCGGAATCACCGACATCGTCGTCGTGCTCCTCCCGGCGCACCGGGCGGCGATTCATCTCGACATGATCTTCACCGTGCTCGACCGGGAGCTCTGCTGCGTCTTTCCACCGTACTTCATGGGCCCGACCCGTCTTCCGGTCCTCCACGTCCGCAAGGGCTCCACCGGAGTCCACGAGGCCGCCAGCCTGTTCAGCCTGCTGGGCGATCTCGGGATGCCCCTCGCCCCGATCTCGTGCGGCGGTGGCCGACGGACGGATCAGGAACGGGAGCAGTGGGCCAGCGGGTGCAACTTCTTCGCGGTGGGACCGGGCCAGGTACTGGCCTACGACCGGAACGAGCACACCCTGGAGGCGCTTCGCGGTGAAGGTGGATTCAGGGTTATCCGCGGGGCGGACTTCCTGGCCGGTGAAGTCGACCCGGGGGCCGACGAGCGATTCGTAATCGGTTTCGAGGGATCGGAGCTCGTTCGAGGAGGCGGAGGGCCCCGGTGCATGACCATGCCCATCCTGAGGGACTCGCCGTGAGCTCCGGAGGGGTGCGGTTCACGCCCCATACGCCGCTCGTGCAGCGGGCGATGGAGACGGTGAGCCGGCAGCCGACGGAAACCCCGGCGCTGGCTCGCGAGGTCTTCGGCCTGATGCAGGCGCCGCCCGGGCTGGCCTCGCGGCTGATCTTCGACCTGCTGGGAGCAGACGCTCGTTTCACGGTAGACGCGGACGGCGTCTGGAGTCTCGTGGAGCGGGAACCGGACGGTGCCGGGCGCACGCGCCTGGAGGACACGCGGTTCGCCGTCGTGGACGTGGAGACCACCGGCAGCTCCGTCACGGCGGGAGCGAGGATCGTCGAGTACTCGGCCGTGTTCGTGGAGCGTGGCGAGATCCGTGGCGAATACACGACACTGGTCAATCCGGAGGCGTGGATCCCGCGCTGGGTGACCCGCCTGACAGGCATCGAGCCCGGGATGGTGGAAACCGCACCCCGGTTTCGGGACATCGCGGGCCGGGTGAGAGAGTCCCTGGAGGGCCGCGTGTTCGTGGCCCACAACGTGGGGTTCGACTGGAGGTTCGTGTCGGAGGAGCTCCGGCTGGCCGATTCCCTCATGCCGGAGGGGCCACGCCTGTGCACGGTGAGGCTCGCCCGGAGGGTGCTGCCGGGGCTGCGGCGCCGCGGACTCGATTCGCTTTCCCGGTATTACGATGTCACGATCGCCCGGCGGCACCGGGCCGGGGACGACGCGCGCGCCACGGCCGCCATTCTTCTCCGCATGCTGGAGGCCGCCGACCGGCAGGGAATCGCCTACTGGGACCAACTGGAGGACTGGGTGGCGGGCAGGTCCGCACCCGGAATCGAGAACCCATCGCGGGAGGGTCTCCGTGCCTGATCCGATCTTCCTGGAGGGAGATCGGGCGAGGGTCCGACCGGTCGATGCCGGCTCCCTGTGGCTGGATGGGGGAGCCATGTTCGGCGTCGTTCCCAAGCCGCTCTGGGTGCGCCGCGCCCCGGCCGACGGGCAAAACCGGATTCCGCTGGCCATGCGTTGCCTTCTCGTGGAAACCGAGGAAGCGACGGTCCTGATCGACGTGGGCCTCGGCAACAAGGAATCCGACAAGTTCAAGTCCATCTACGGAGTGTCCAACGACGGGGATCCGACCCGTCTGGAGACGTCACTCGAGGCGCTCGGAGTGAAGCCGTCGGACGTGGACGTGGTCGCGGGCACGCACCTCCACTTCGATCACTTCGGTGGCAGTACGACCAGGGGTACGGACGGGTCCTTGAGGCCGTCCTTTCCCAGCGCCCGGTATGTCGTCAGTCGCGGCGAGTACGAGTTCGCGCGACTGGACAACGAGAGAATCCGCGCCAGCTACATGGCCGACAACTTCGAGCCGCTTGCGGCGGCGGACCGACTCGAGCTGGTGCCTGATGGAAGCGAGATCGTGCCGGGCGTTCGCTACGTCCATACACCGGGACACACGCCTCATCACCAGTCGATCCTGGTGGACCTGGGGGGGGCTCAGCTGCTGTTTCTGGCCGACCTCGTGCCGACCGCGGCCCATCTTCCCCTTCCCTGGATCATGGGGTACGACGTGGAGCCGCTGGTCACGCTGGAAAGCAAGAAGAGGATACTGAGGCGCGCGGCCGACGAGGGCTGGTGGCTCGCGTTCGAGCATGATCCATTCGTGGCGTGGGGTCGAGCGGTGCCGCCGCCCGGGGGAGGATCCGGTTGTACCCTCGACGACATCGAGGAGCAGGCGCTCGCGCCCGGTGCCGAGCGAGGGACGAGCGGACCGGGGCAGGGTCCAGGCAAACAGAGTTCTCAGGTCCGTCCGGGGGACGGACTCAACCGGGAGGAGGCAGGATGAAGCGGATAGCGATCGTCACGATCCTGGCCGGGTCGATCTTCGGAGGGATCGCGGCGCCGGTCGCGGCGCAGACGGCGGAGGACGAGGTAGAGGCCGTGGTCGACGCCCTGTTCGACGGCATGCGGGCGGCGGATTCGGCCGCGGTCCGCGGGCTGTTCCACCCCGAGATGGTCAACATGGCAAGCTCGGGAGAACGGGACGGCATCGGCGGCGTCGAGTTCGGTGACATCGATGGTTTCGTGCGGGCCGTCGGTGGAGCGGAGCCCGGAGCATTCGACGAGAGGATCGGCCCGGCCGAGATCCGGATCGACGACAACCTGGCGACCGTGTTCACGCCGTACACTTTCTACTACAACGGCAACCTGTCCCACTGCGGCGTGGATGTATTCCTCCTCGCCCGGGTGGGCGAAGACTGGCGGATCGTCGGCCTGGCCGACACGCGACGCCGACAGGGATGCGAGGAGTGGCTGAAATGAGCGACAAGGATCGAACCGCCGTGATCGTCGGAGCCGCCAGGCTTCCGACGGGGCGCTTTCTCGGGGGGCTCGCGTCGCTTTCTGCGCCGGAGCTCGGATCCCGGGCCATCGCCGGAGTCGTCGCGCGGTCTTCCGTGCCCGCGGCGGACATACAGGAAGTCATCATGGGCAACGTCGTCCAGGCCGGCACCGGTCAGGCGCCGGCGCGGCAGGCGGCGATCGGCGCCGGCCTGCCAGCCGAGATCCCGGCGCTCACCATCAACAAGGTGTGCGGATCGGGCCTGAAGGCCGTCATGCTCGCAGCGCAGGCGATCCGGGCGGGGGATCTGCGGGTCGCCGTGGCCGGTGGCATGGAGTCCATGTCCAACGCGCCGTACCTCGTGCGCGGTTACCGTGACGGCGTGAAGTTCGGCGATCGTTCCATGGTGGACGCGCTGATTCACGACGGCCTGTGGTGTTCGTTCGGCCACTGTCACATGGGCGGTCACGCCGAATACACGGCCTGGAAGGCGCAGGTCAGCCGCGAGGACCAGGACCGGTTCGCGTACGAAAGCCACATGAAGGCGGTTGCCGCGATCGACGGTGGCGAGTTCGTTGCCGAGATCGTTCCGGTCGAGATCGCCGGTCGAAAGGGAACGACCGTGGTGGACACGGACGAGCCTCCCCGGCGCGACACGACCGTCGAGGCGCTGGCGAAGCTCCGCCCGGCGTTCGGCGGGGACGCCCCGCCGGAGGTCGAGGAGTACTCCGTGACGGCGGGGAACGCTCCCGGCCTGAACGACGGAGCGGCCGCTACTGTCGTGACGTCAGAGGCTTACGCGCGGGACAACGGTCTGGACATCCTCGGTCGGATCACGGCATATTCGGTCGGCGCCACGGCTCCGAGGGACCTGTTCTTCGCCCCGGTGGACGCGGTGCAGCGGTTGATGGCACTCGAGGGCACGACGATCGATGACTACGGGCTGATCGAGGCGAACGAAGCGTTTGCCGTTCAGGCGATCGCGGACGCCAGGGCCCTCGGGATGGACCTGGATCGGGTGAACGTGCGTGGTGGGGCCATCGCGCTCGGACATCCGATCGGCGCTTCAGGCGCCCGGATCCTGACGACGCTCCTGTATGCGATGCGCGACAGGAACGTGGCCAAGGGGCTGGCCACCCTGTGCCTCGGAGGCGGGAACGCGGTGGCCCTCAGCGTGGAGAGAGTATGAGGAGTGACGCAGCAGGTAACGTCCAGCGGACCGCCGAGGGCGTCGATACGAAGGCGCCCGGGATCGTTCTCGGGATTCTCGGATTCGCCGTTTTCACGGCCGTCGGCGCGAGACTGAGCGTTCCGCTTCCAGGCACGCCGGTTCCGATGACCCTGCAACCCGTCGCCGTGCTCCTGGCGGGCGTCGTGCTGGGCTCGAGGGCGGGCGCCGCCAGCCAGATCGCGTACCTCGCCGCCGGTTTCGTCGGCCTGCCGGTCTTCGCGGCAGGAGGGGGGGCGGCCTATCTGCTGGGCCCCACGGGAGGATATCTCCTGGCTTTTCCCGTCGCCGCGGCGGTCGCCGGGATCGGCGCCCGGGATCGAGGCAGCTGGCTCCGCGAGGCCCTGTGGCTCGCGGCCGCTCTGGGCGTCATACACGCGGGAGGACTGTCGTGGCTCGCGCT
>CANPVW010000116.1 GCA_947581745.1 Candidatus Benthicola azotiphorus | reverse complement strand
CCGCCGTACTCCAGCGGCTCTTCGAGCCGGCACGACCAGACCAGCCGGTCGTGCCATACCGTCTGGTCCGGACACGCGTCGCACATGTCCTGGCGGCCGTCCGGCAGGACGTCCACCGGCTGGATCATCATGATGGACTGCAGGTGAGCCCTTCCGAGGGCTCGCTGCGGACGGGTGAGAAGCGTCCGGAGCCACGCGCCCGCCGCACCCCGTACGCCTGGATCCAGCGGGGAGAGGAGCATCATGGACCGTCCGTGTCGAAGCGTCTTCGGATGAGCGTAGGCGGGGTAGCGACCGTGACGCAGGTGGTACGTGGTCTGGGCTACCTCCATGAAGCGAGGACCGACATATCCGTAGATCTTCTCCCGCGTGCCGATCCGGGCGCTGAGCAGCCACTTGAACGAATCGGGCCGCTCCGTGCCGTTCAGGTAGGCGCAGGGCCGGAAGTCCGGAAACCGCTCCTGCACCGTGGCCAGCACCTCCGTGGACTGGATGTCGTAGCGCCCCAGCTGATCGGTGGCGTACACCGTGTCGAGCTCGACCCGGTCACCTCCCATGTAGTATTCGAGATCGCCCCCGACCACCCCGGCCCGGAACGTGATGAAGACCATCACGTTCACGATGTCGATGTGCCTGTGCGCCCAGTCCACCAGGTCGGGCACGCAGGGGAGCGTGTCCTCGTACACGGTCGAGTTGAAGGAGCACGACAGCCCCCCCACCTCCGCGATCATCTCCGCGTAGTCGAGCCGGAGCTCGCAGTGCTCGACCTCCGACTTGTTCTTCCAGTGCGGCCGGTTCTGCTTGCTGTCGATGTGCAGCGTCAGCCCCCACAGTCCGGCTCTCTTCAGCTCCGCCAGGAGCTCCGGAGTGAGCGCCAGCCCGTTGGTGTTCAGGATCGGCTTGATCCCGCGCTCGTGGACTCTGGCGACGATGTCCGCGATCTGCGGATGGCACAGCGGGTCGCCCCCCGCGATCGATATTCCGTCCGCCTTGCGCAGCCGCGTGAAGACGTCCAGCTCGTAGTCGACCTGCTCCAGCGACTTGTGGCTCTTCGGCTCGTTCTCCCGGTAGCAGCCGAAACAGGCGAGGTTGCAGGCCGCCGTAGGCTCGAGCCACGAGATCGAGTTGTCGGGAAGGCTCCAGGGGAGCCGGTAGAGGCGACGGTGATCGAGTTGCGCTTGCATTGATCCCCCCGGGGGGTGAACACACGGCATCGGGTCCGCATCCCGCAGCGGGATGCACGGTACAAGGGGCCGCGGTCGCGCGGGGGGAACGCCGAGCCGGGCCGATTGGCGGGGCAATATACCGGGGCGCCCGCCGCCGCGACACCGCGCGTGAGGGCAGGCGGCGCGAGCCCGTGCAGTGTGTTATGATCGGCAGAGACCGGACGTCGCCGCAGCGAGATCCCGCTCCAGCCTGGACGAGGCCGACCATGAGGAACCGATCGCGACGGGCCGTCCGGACGCTCGGGGCGACCCTCTTCGTCCTGGCGGCCGGGTGCTCCCGCGCCGGCCCGCCTTCCACGCCCTCCATGCCTCCGCCCGGGGACGGCGAGTTCCGCCTCGCTACCTGGAACATCCGGTTCTTCCCGGAGCCGAACACCGACGTCGAGCGCACGGCCGGGGTCCTGGCGGACCTGGACGCGGACCTGATCGCAGTGCAGGAGATCGCCGACGCCGATGCCCTCGCCGGGATGCTGGAGCTGGTGAACGCCCGCCTGGCGGCGCGCCCGACCGACCCGGGCCGCGAGCCGCGTCGCTACGAGTTCGAGCTCGCCGCGAGCGGAGGCCACGGCGGACAGTTCGTCGGCTACGTGTACGACGAAAACGCGGTCGCGCTGTCGGACGTCGAGACTCTCACACGGCTCCAGATGACGCCGGATCTTCGGCCGGGCCTGTTCGCCCGCGTGAAGAGTCTCCGGGGCGGCCTCGACTTCCAGATCATCGTGATGCACACGGACTCCGGCACGAAGGACCGGGACTACGAAAACCGGGTGAGGTTCCGGGACTCGCTGGCCGTCGAGCTTCCCGGGCGTCGCGCCGTGGACGACGACATCGTGGTGCTCGGCGACCTCAACACGATGGGGCGCCTCGCGGAGGGGGACCTCCCCCCCGTTCGGGCCGAGGAAGAGATCGCGGACCTGGACGAAGACGCCCTGGACATGGGGTTGCGGCGCCTGGCCGTGTCGCCCTCCTGCACCGAGTACTACCGGGGGAGAGGCAGCGTGCTCGATCACATCCTCGTCTCGCGGTCGATGGACGAGGTCCCTCCGGACGCCGTGGCCCGGGTGGGGGGCTACTGCGCGGCCACCGACTGCCGCCCGGTGGACCCCGACGACATGCCTTACGACTACCAGCACGTTTCCGATCATTGCCCCGTTGTGATCGACCTGGTGGACGCCGACCGCGACTGATCGCGGCCCGCATGTTCTGGCCAACAACACGCCGTTTGCGTACCCTTTGGGGCGACGGCCGGGCACCGACACCCGAGACGCGGGAGAGCGATGGGAAACGCCCCCACCGGAACGAACGAGTGGGCGCTGATTCTGGGCGGCTCGAGTGGATTCGGGCTGGCAACGGCGCACAAGCTGTCCGAGCACGGCGTGAACGTCTGCGTCGTCCACCGTGACCGACGCGGCGCGATGAGCCGCATCGAGCCCGAATTCGACCGCATCCGGGATCGCGGCGTGGCGTTCGAGGCGTTCAACCGGGATGCCCTGGACGCGGACAGCCGGGACGAGATCCTCACGGCGCTCGCCGGCCGGCTGGCCCCGGACGGAAGGATCCGTCTCCTCCTGCACTCGATCGCGTTCGGGAACCTGAAGCTCATCGGACCCGAAGCCCCGCCCGACAACCGCGCGCGCGAGTCGCTGGCCCGTGAGCTCGGCATCGAGGAGGCGCGGCTGGCGGAGGTGGCCGACGAGCAGTTCGCCGAGGGCGTGGACGGCGTGCTCGGAATCACTTCCCCTCCCCAGTACGCGGCGGATCTGTTCCTCGAGGACGAGGACATGGTGCGCACCGTGTACGCCATGGGCACGAGCCTTCTCACGTGGACGCAGGACGTGCGGGCACGCGGCCTGTTCGCATCGGACGCCAGGGTGCTCGGGATGACGAGCGAGGGCAACGAGGTGGCCTGGAAGGGATACGCGGCCGTGGCCGCGGCCAAGGTCGCTCTCGAGTCCGTGTCCCGGTCGATCGCCGTGGAGATGGCCCACTTCGGGATCCGGTCCAACATCGTGCAGGCGGGCGTCACGGACACGCCGGCCCTGCGCCTCATACCGGGAAGCGACCACCTGAAGGCGCAGGCACGTTCCCGGAACCCGTTCGGCCGGCTGACCACGCCGCAGGACGTCGCGAACGTCATCTACCTCCTGTCTCTCCCCGAGTCGGCCTGGATCAACGGAGCGGTGATCCGGGTGGACGGGGGAGAGCACATCTCGGGACTGTCACGTTGAGTCTCTATCTGCACGGCCTCGGCCACTTCCACCCGGAGAACGAGATCACCAACCGGTTCCTCACCGACCTGGACATCGGGACGAACCAGGAGTGGATCGAGGAGAGAGTGGGCATCGAAGCGCGACGCACGGTGCTGTCGCTCGATTACATCCGGGAGACGCGCAACGTGGACCCGGTGCAGGCGCCGGAGGCGGCCATGTACACGCACGCCGAGACCGGACGGCGGGCAGCCGAGATGGCCCTCGAGCGGGCCGGCCTGGCGAGGGAGGACATCGGTATGCTCATCGCCGGCTCCTGCTCGCCCGACATGATGTCTCCGGCGGACGCCTGCACCATCGCGGCCGCCCTGGAGATGGAGGTACCCTCGTTCGACGTGAACTCGGCCTGCACGAGCTTCCACGTAGCTCTGTACATGCTGTCGCTGATGAGGCCGGAGGGACTTCCCGACTACGTGCTGGTCGTCACGCCCGAGAGCCTGACGACGGCCGTCGACTACACGGACCGGGCCGCGGCCGTGCTGTGGGGAGACGGAACGACGGCGGCTGTCGTGTCGACCCGGGTCCCCTCGCGCATCGAGATCCTCGGGAACACCCTCCAGTCCAGCCCGGCCGGACACGACAAGGTCGTCGTGCCGCACTTCGGTCATTTCTGGCAGGAGGGGCGCACCGTCCAGATGTTCGCGATCAAGAAGACGGTCCGGATCTTCCGCCAGCTGCAGCGCACCTGGGCCGACCCGGGCCGTACCCTCCACTTCGTCGGACACCAGGCCAACCTCCGGATGCTGGAGACCGTGTGCCGCCAGTGCGACGTCCCCGAGGACAGGCATCATCACAACGTGGTCCGGTTCGGAAACACCGGCGCGGCGGGCGCGCCCGGCGTGATCTCCATGAACTGGGACCGGTGGACGGACGGAGACGACATCGCGGTGATCGGCGTGGGCTCCGGGCTCTCCTGGTCGGGCCACGTGCTGCGCTTCGGGGAGGCGCCTTGAAGTACGCGGAGTTCCGGGAGCGCTCGTACTTCACGAACGACGAAGTCCTGGCGATGGCGTACGGCCGGCTGGTCGAGGACGGCCCGGACGACTGGCAGGCCCGGCTGCCCCTCCCTCCCATGTTGATGGTGGACCGCGTCACGGAGCTCGCCCGAAGCGGATCGAGAGGCCGGCTGGTCGCCGAGCGAGACGTGCGGCTCGACGACTGGTTCTTTCACTGCCACTTCCTGGGCGATCCCGTTCAGCCCGGGTGTCTCGGCGTCGACGCGGTCTGGCAGCTGCTCGGCCTGTATTGCGCCTGGAACGGGGCGCCGGGGACGGGACGGGCACTCGGATGTCAGGAGATCGAGTTCTTCGGCCAGATCAGGCCGCGAGACCGCGTCGTGCGATACGAGATCGACATCGTGCGCTACCAGGAGCTGCCGTCTTCGGGTTCGGCGGTGGCACTCGGCGACGCCACGGTGCTGGTGGACGGAGAGGCGATCTACGAGATCAAGCGGGCCAAGGTCGGAGTGTTCAGGGACATCGACTACCCGGACTATCCCTGGCCCTCGAAGCACTCGCGCGGAGGGCGACTCGGAGAATGAGCGGAGTCGCCCTCTCGCCGG
>CANPVW010000115.1 GCA_947581745.1 Candidatus Benthicola azotiphorus | reverse complement strand
CCGTCCTTCGCTGATCCGGCGGTGAATCGAGAATATCGTGCCGATGGAGATATTCGCGTCGATGTTCGAGCTTCCGTCGAGTGGATCGAACAGCAGCACGTAGTCCCCAGTCGGAAACTTGGCGGGAATCGGAATCAACCCCTCCTCTTCCTCGGATGCCATCACGCACAACTGGCCGTTGTGATCCATCGCGTTGAATACGACGTCGTGAGCGTACTCGTCGAGCTTCCGCACCTCCTCGCCGTGCACGTTCTCCTTGCCCGCCATGCCGAGGATATCGACCAGGCCCGCCTTCGTGACTTCGCGATGAATGAGCTTCGCGGCCAGTGTGAGATCGTACAGGATATTGGAGAGAGCGCCGGTCGCACCGGGGTGCTGGCGTTCGGACTCTATGATGAAGCGGCCGAGCGTGACGACGTATCGATCCATGCCAGCCTCCGGGGTTGAGCGTACGGTACGCTATTTATCCGCCCTTCGTGACGTCAAGACGCGTGCCACGTTCCTCCGGAGGGTTCCAGCCGTCCTCCCCGCGGATTCGCCACCCGTGCCGCTCGTCGGCCTCGACGCACAGCGTCCCCTCACGATCCGTTCGCCAGACCCGGGGGATGCCCGCTCGCGACAGCCGCTCGAGGACGGCGGCGTGCGGGTGCCCGTAAGCGTTTCCGCGCCCGGCAGAGATCACGGCCGTCCGCGGGCGCACGGCCGCGAGGAACGCGCTCGAGCTCGAGCTGCGGCTGCCGTGATGTCCGACCTTCAACAGGTCCGCGCGCAGCGAGTCGGGCCCCCACGTGGCGAGAAGGGACAGCTCGTCCCGCGCGGTTGCATCGCCGGTGTTGAGGTAGACCAGCGCCTTGCCGATGGACACACGCAACAGGAGGCTCGTCTCGTTGGCTACCGCAGCGGCTCTCGCCCCGCCGTCGGACGCAGCCGGTCCGAGAACCCGGATCGTGACGTTGTCGAGCCGAACGCGGTCTCCCGCGCGGCCGGGAAGCCAGCGGACTCCGTCTTCCTCCGTCCTGGCCAGAAACCGATCGTAGGCGGGAGTCGGGATCGGGTGCCCCGAGTCCAGGACACGAAGCACCGGCACACCATCGTGGATCGACGCGAAGCCGCCGAGATGATCCAGATCCGGGTGTGAGAGCACGAACAGGTCGACGCGCCTCGCACCGTACTTCCGGAGCAGGGGCAGCACGACGTCCCTGCCCGCGTCGCGCTCACCGAAGCGGGGTCCGGCGTCGAACAGGATCCACCGGCCGGCTGCCGTCCGCAGAGCCGCCGCATCCCCCTGCCCGACGTCCAGCGTACACAGGAGGCTCCGACCCGCGAACACGGCCGTGCGGAGTGCGGGGGCGGCCCACACGATGGCCAGCGCGGCGCACAGGGGCACCGCGGTCCGGCGGACTCGGCCCCACCTGAGGAAGTTCCACAGGGCGACGAGCACCGCCAGCACGGCTGCCCATGTCCAGCCGGAGGGGGCCGCGACGTCGGCGTGGGCGCCGGGGAGCGCCGCGATCCAATCGGCGCTGGCCGTCATGAGTCGAATGACCGTCGTCGTCGCCGCGGCGCCCAGGTCCGACAGGGGCGGGGGAAGAAGCAGGGCCATGCAGATCGACCCGATGGCCGCCCCGGCGAGGGGCGCACCGACGAAATGTGAAACGAGAGCCGCCGGCGCGACGTGCTGGAAGTGCGCGGCAGCGATGGGAGCCGTCGCCAGGAAGGCACCGGCTCCGGATACCGTCGCCAGGCCCAGCAACGACAGTCGACGTCTCGTTCCCCGGGACAGACGGTGCATCGTCCCCGCTATGGCCGGGGACCGATCCCGGCACCGGCCGCGCACGGTGAAGAACAGCGAGCCTCCCGCTCCGAGTCCCGCGAAGCCGGCGAACGAGAGCTGAAAGCCCGGTTCCACCAGGACGATCGGATCCACCACCAGAGCGAGGATCGCGGCCCCGCCGAGCAGGTCCCACGGCCTTGCCGGACGTCCCCTGCCGCGCGCTGCGGCCCAGCCCACGAGGAGAAGCGCCGCCCGCACAGCGGAGGGAGGCGCTCCGATGGCCGCCACGTAAAGGGCGACGATCACGGCGGCGCCGATCGAGGCCCTGACCGGTCCCGCGAGCGGACGAATCAACAGAACCACGAACGCTCCGATCATGCCTACGTGCAGACCGGAAATGGCCAGCAGGTGAGCGAGTCCCGCGTCGGCGAACCGCGCGCGGAGAGCTCCGGGCAGGTCGTCCCGCTCGGCCAGCACGAGCGCCCGCGCGACGGGGCCGACATCCGGTGGCAGCCGCTCGCGCAGCCGGCCCGACATTCGGCCTCGCAACGCGCGGAGCTCGCGGCCGAGCCAGCGTCGGTCACGGAGCGGGCTTCGGGCTCCGACGTCCGGCTCGGCAATCCTCCCTACGGTGATTCCGACACGCCCGGGGCGATGGGGCCAGTCCGATGGGCGATCGATTCGGACCCATTCCCCGCGAACGAACACTTCGGAACCGGTTGACACCCGACGCGGGACACGGTCCACTCGCACGATCAGGCGCGGAATGGAGCAGGAGCGGCCTGTTGCGACCTCCCGCAGCCGGACGGCCTCCAGAGTCAGGCGGCCGGAGCGACCGGGCAGAGCTTCCTCCCGGGCGACGCCGCGGACTCGCACGCCGGCTCCGGTGGAGAGGTCCTGCACACAGGCCGCGGCCGACCGATCCGCCGCGGAGGACCCCAGCAGCGCACCGGCGAGGAGGCTCGCTCCGACCGCGGCGTGCACCGCCGGGACGCCGCCTCCGACGGACCTCGCTTTACCGCGTCGAGACAGGAAAGGAATTGCGGTCAGCGCCAGTAGAATGCCGGTTGTGTATCCGCCGACGGGCGGGCCCTCGAACCGAAGACCGAAGGCCACTCCGAGTGCAGTGGAGACGGCCAGGAGCAGGAGGGGCTGGACGCGGCGGGGGCTTGCGCCGTAGGGCCGGGTCAGGGCTCCTCTGACGCGCCGCCCAGCGCGTCCTGGTAACGACGGAGCATTCTGCGGGTCCTGAGGTCGGCCTTCAGGCCCGCCAGGAGGACCAGCACCATGCCGAGAATCACGGAGGTGAACACGACGATCGGAAGTGACACCGAGCGCAGGGTCACCACGCCGAGGTTCAGTGGCACCCGCACTCCGCCGTTCTGCGCCGCGAACAGCACCGCAAGCGCCGCGAAGGCCGTGACCATCACCATCCTTCGCCCGATGGAACTCATGACGCGATCACTCCCCTGAAGGTGGGACCGCTGGTGGACGTGAGCCGCACCGTACGGTACGTGTTCTCCCATTCCGCCAGGCCCGGAAAGGCAACGACCTTGCCCTCTTCCGTCCGACCCAGAACGTCTCCATCCGAGCGCGCCGGACGTTCGACGAGAACCTCACGCTCGGAGCCCACGGCCGCCTCGTTGATCTCGCGCTGAATGGCGCGGTGCGCCGCTATCGCTTCCTCAAGGCGTCGTCCCGACGTGCGCTCGTCCACGAAGTGATCCGCCGGAAGCCGGGTCGCCGGAGTGCCTTCGCGCGGAGAGTACCGATACAGAAAGGCGTCGTCGAAGCGCACGCGCCGCAGCAGGTCCAGCGTCGCGTCGAAGTCCTCTTCGGATTCACCCGGGAAGCCGACTATGATGTCCGTGCTCAGGGCGATCTCCGGCACGCCGGCTCTGACCCGATCCACGGTGTTCAGAAACTGGCGGGACGAGTATCGACGCACCATGCGCTTCAGGACGGCATCGGACCCCGATTGAGCCGGCAGGTGCAGCTGTCTGCAGATGGCCGGCTGATCGGCGATCACCCTGATCATCTCGTCCGTGACGTCGTTCGGGTGCGGCGACGTGAACCGCACGCGTTTCACTCCCTCCACCTGCGCGACGGCCTCCAGCAGCCGGGCGAAGTCCCACTCGCCCGAGCGGTAGGAGTTCACCGTCTGGCCGAGCAGGCTGATCTCGGTGAACCCGGCCGCGACGGCGGCCCGAACCTCGCGCAGCACTGCCTCCGGCTCGCGGTTCTTCTCGGGCCCGCGAACGTAGGGCACGATACAGAACGTGCACCGGTGGTCGCAGCCCCTTTGCACGGTGATCCACGCGGTCACGCCCTCCCTCCGCACGGCCTCCAGGCCCTCGTAGGCCTCCGTCGCGTCCAGAGCGAGAAGCGTCTGTCCCCGGGGGACGGAGCCGAACCGCATGTCATCGATCATGGCTCCGAGCGCCCGGTACGAGTCCGGGCCCGCGACGATGTCCACGCCGTCCGTCCGGTCGAGCAACGAGTCGCCCAACCGCTGCGCCATGCACCCGGTGACCGCCAGGATCAGGTCGGGACGATCCCTGCGGTGCGCCTGGAGCTGACCGATCCTCCCGAGGACCCGCGTCTCTGCGTGCTCGCGGATGGCACACGTATTGATCACGATCACGTCGGCGAGCGCCGGATCGTCCACGGTCATGTAGCCGCGGCGCGCCAGGGCACCCGCCATGAGCTCGGAGTCACCGATGTTCATCTGGCACCCGTAGGTCTCGATGAAAGCGCGACGCGTCATCGGCATCGGTTGCGTCTCCGCCTGCTGGAATCGGCCCCTGCGCCGCAGCGATACCAGACCTCTCGATTCACTCACGGAGCATCGTCACCTCAAGTGTGCTTCATTCGATCAACCATGATTCAACGGCCATGAACCTACCGGACGGCCGCGAAGCGGGCCACACCGGGGCGGCGGTGGCGATCATCCCCGGCGGTCGTGATTGCCGGGCGGGCGGGCCGGTCGTAGGATCCGGCATGTCGGCGAGGCAGGAGTCATTCCGGTTTGACGGTCTCAAGGTCCCCGTTGAAATCCACGGCGACGGCGAGCCCCTGGTCTTCCTCCCGGGGCTCGGCGTCCATCCGCGGTATTACCGGGACGGACTGACGCGGCTCGGCCGTCACTTCACGGTGTTCGTGCCGGACCTCTCGTTCCGCACGCACGCGGACCTGCCGGCCGGGGTGGATCGGTATCGTGAGCTCGCCGAAGCGGTGGCCGCCCGTTACGCCCCTCAAGCTTTCCGGGCCGGCCATTCGTATGGCGGCTTCCTGGCGCTCCTCGGTTCGCGGCCGGCGATCGCCCTCTCCCCGCTGATTCCTCTCACTGTCGGATGGGGCCGCAAGGTGGGGCGAGCGGTCCGACTGCAACTCCGGGAATACCTCGGGCTCGAGGGAAGGCGGGGAGCCGGCTGGGCCTGGAGCATTCTGCGTGACTACCTCGGGACGGCCGTTCGGAGCCCGTCCAGCCTCTTTCCCGCCGTGTCAGAGACCTTGCACGGTCTTGCGCAGTCGTTCAGGCCGACGGCACCGGTGGCCCACATCATCCTGGCCGACCACGACCAGCTGTACAGGGCTTCCGAGTACGCGGATTATCTGGCCGACGCCGCGCCTCACGGAGTGGTCGTGCGTCGGGTACCACGAGGGCATGGGTGGCCGGTGACGCATCCGGAGCTTCTGGAAGCGAAGATTCTGGAAGCGGTGGCATCCTCGCACGCCGCATGAGCCCGACCGCCCCCGACCGGCGGACCGAAGGTGAGATCGCCTAAAGGGCGTTGATGCCTATCGTGAGCGAGAACCTCTGGAAGCTCTCCTCAACGCCGGTCTTTTCCAGCTGCCCGCGGCTCCCGATCTCCACACCGAGATCCACGACGGCCCTGCCACCGGCCAATCGTGTCCCGAAGCCGAAGGTGACAGCCGTCTCACTCAGCTGCTCGTAGTCCCCGTCGTAGAACGGCAGGTCAGTGTACCGGTAGCCGATTCGCAGAGGTACGGGCAGGTTCAGCATGCGAAAGCCCACGTACTCCAGACCGCCTCCGGCCCAGAACACGTCTGCCGCCTGCGTGTTGTAGAGTCTGAAGTCCGTCCCCGACCAGCCGTTCCAACCGGCGCCGACCGCGAGGAGCAGGCGATCGGTGACGAGAACGCTTCCTCCACCGGCGACCTCGAACGGCATGTCGAAGTACTGCGTGCCGATCGCGACGCCGAAGGTGTCCTTCCGCGCCTGCAGCTGTGAGTACGACGTGATCGAGGCGGAGAGCGTGGCCCGTCGACCTACGGCGCCCGAGAGGCCCACACGCCACCTCCAGCCCCTGTACGCCCAGCGGGCGTCCCCTGCCGCACTGCCGATCTGATTGCTCGGGTCCCCGACCGCGGGATCGAACGTCCGGCGGAACAGCTGGCGCAGGTTCCCGGAGAGCACACTCCCCTCCGCGCCCACGCTGAGAGGGCCGAACTGGTAGGCTGCGCTCACTCCGATGGAGCTCAGTCCCCCATCGTGCTGCCGTCGCTCGACGTACGGATAGTCCCCGAAACCGGTGCGCAGGGTGTCCGCCAGCACGACGTCCCAGTCCTGATCGAGCTCGGAGCTGATGTTGAAGCCGAAGCTCCAGCGGTCGACCGGGAGAACTCCCTGCAGGACCACGAAGCGACTCCGGCCGGTGGACTGGTTGCCCTCGGGCGTCTTGAGAGTGACACCCTCCGGCGCCAGGGTGGCGCCCAGGGCGGGATTGCCGAACATCGTGAGGTCCGCCGGATTGCGCGACGAGAAGGAACCGCCGATCAGTCCGATCCCCGTGCCGCCGAGTGCCGCCGCTCTGCCGTCCAGGGCCGGTGGCGGGTAGCCGAGGCCGATCGCCGTCACCGGCGTCTGCGCGGCGAGAATCCCCGGTGCCAGGACGACCGCCAGGGCCGCGGCGATCCCGCGAAGGAGGCACGGACGGGTCCGAGCGGCTCCCCCACGCATCATGGCAGGAGGAAGGAGGGGTTCGGTGTGAACAGCAGATGGACGATCGGCCGGAGTCCGGCGCCGTCCTCGCTCGAGAAGAACTCCCAGTAACCGCTCTGCTGGTTCTCCGGACTCGAGACGATCCCTATCCTGAGGACGGTGGTCGAGTCCGGAGAGATCTGCGTCCACAGCTTGATGAGCGGCGTGATGTCGAATTCCATCGTGTTGCCATTGGCCAGCGAGTCCGGCCTCAGGAGCTCCGATGGGCCGAGAGCCGCCCCGATCGGGGTCTTCTCCCCGTACACGAAGGGATCCGCGAGAAGTCTGAACGGCTGTGCGGAGATGTTGCCCGTGAGCGCGAACGGATCGGGCGGCGCGGCTGTCGGCCTGAACTCGAGCGTCGCGCGGTTGATCGTCGCTCCGCGGAGCGGGATCAGACCCAGGGTGTTCGGCAGCTGAAACTGCACGTAGTAGCGAGCGGCGGGCAGCCCGGCCAGACGAAGACGCGTCGTGGTCGCGGGAGTCGGCGGATCGTAGATGAAAGTGCTCGGGTTGACTCCTCGCACCACGCTGATCACCGTATCGATCCCCTCGGGCACCGCTTCCGCGACCAGCGACAGCGAATTCACCCGGATCCGTCCGCCGGGGGCGTTCAGAACGACGGCCAGGCCCGGCTCTCCCTCGTTGTCCCGCCACGCACTGAGCAGCGAGTCCGCGTTCCCGCCGATCTCCAGCAACACGGTGTCGGCCGGCACCCACAGCGAATCGACCCCGATCGTAACGGAGTCTATCGCCAGCAGAGCATCCAGGTCGCCGCCCGGCGAATCCCAGGCTTCGCCTTCCCTGGCTAGCTGCCACGTCGCCTCGTCGGCGTCGAAGCTGCGGGCCAGCGACCACACCGCAAGCTCCGCCCCGCCGGGAGGAACCGCCGTGGAGGCCGTGTCGATCGTCAGGCGAATCACCGCCGAGGTGAACCGGTCGATGGCGACCCGCGACGTGTCGACGAACACGGAATCTGGAATCGTGGTGAACCGTCCGAGCGGGCGAGCCTGGAGGTCTTCTCGATCCGCGATCCAGGCGTACGGCACCGTGCTCGGTACCGCGAAGCCCTCGTAGGTGGTGTCCCGCCAGGCTGGAAGCTCCGCCGGGTCAAGCGACACCTCGATCGTCGGGGTGGAGATCCCGGGCGCATCCGCCGCACTATCCGCCGAGACCGGATCCTCCGTGCACGCGCCGAACACTGCCACGAGCACCGCGATGGAAGAGACCAGGCCGACCCTGCCGATCAAGTCGGCCTCTCCCTGTCCGGGTTGCGAGGCGATTCGTGCTCCTCGAGTCTGAACTGGTCTGGAAGCAGCTGTCTGAGCGTCCAGGTCCTCGCGAGTCCACCCGACCCCTCGCTGATCACTTCCAGGTCCGGTCCGAACTCGGAGAGTGCCTGCCGGCACACGCCGCACGGAGGCACGGGCTCGACGGACGTCGAACAGATGAAGACGCGGCGGAAGGAGCGATCTCCCGCCGCGACGGCGGCTCCGATCGCCACCCGCTCGGCGCACATCGTGACCGAGAAGGAAGCGTTCTCGACGTTGCAGCCGGCGTGGATTCGTCCGTCCGCGGTCTGTATGGCCGCGCCGACCCTGAACCCGGAATACGGCGCGTACGCCGCTTCCATGGCCCGCCTCGCTTCAGCCCTGAGGTCCGTCAGATTCTCTTCCGGAGTCATCTCGTGTCGTTTCGAGGTCCTTGCGCAGGCGGCCCTTCGGGACCCGCCGCCCGCCGATCGCGATCGAATTCGAGTCGCGGCAGTCGCTCCCCGAGCCCGGTCAGGATCTCGTAGTCGATCGTGCCGCACAGGCGGGCCAGCTCGGCCAGCGGGATGCTCGCGTCACCATCGCTCCCGAGTACCGTACCGACATCGCCGGGCCGAACGTCCTCACGCCCCGTGACGTCCACCACGACGGTGTCCATACACACGACGCCTCGAATCGGTGCATCCACGCCATGGATCAGCACCCGCCCCCGGTTCGACAGTTCCCTTCGGAGCCCATCCGCGTACCCGATGCCCAGCGTGGCGAGGCGGGCGGGCCGCGGGGCCTTCCACGTCGCCCCGTAGCTCACCGTGGTGCCCTCCGCGACTTCGCGAA
>CANPVW010000114.1 GCA_947581745.1 Candidatus Benthicola azotiphorus | reverse complement strand
CACGACGAGGGGTTGCAACAATCCGTTCTCCCGGATGGAAGCCTCGAGCTCGTCGAGTGTCCCGTCCGCGAACCTGCGACGCGGCTGAAACGGGTTCGGTCTGATGCGGCTCACCTCGAGCTCGCGAATCGGAACGCCTGCGCCGGCAGGGTCTTCCAGGTATTCGCCGAGCAGCGCACCCAGTCCCTTTCCCAGGCGCCTCGATTCAGGCTTGGCCAACGACGGCCCCCTTCCGGTCTTCGTCGCGTCTGACGATCTCGGAGGCCAGACTCAGGTAGCCTCTGGCCCCCGTCGACAGGACGTCGTACAGCGCGATCGGCTGGCCGAAGCTGGGCGCCTCGGCGAGCCGCACGTTACGCGGAATCCACGTCTTGAACACTTTGGCGCCGAAGTACTCCTCGGCCTCTCCCTTCACCTGTTTCGAGAGGTTCAGACGCGAGTCGAACATGGTCAGAAGCACGCCCTCGATGCCCAGGTCCGGATTGATGTTCCGCTGGACGATGCGCACCGTGTTCAGAAGCTGGCTCAGCCCTTCGAGGGCGTAGAATTCGCACTGGATGGGGATCAGAACGGTGTCGGCCGCGACGAGGGCATTCAGCGTCAGCAAGCCCAGCGAGGGCGGGGAATCGATCAGAATGTACTCGTAACGATCGCGGATCGGTTCCACGATCTCCCGCAGGATCCTCTCACGCCGCGCCCGCTCGATCAGCTCCACCTCCGCGCCGGCGAGGTCGCGGCTCGCCGGTACCACGTCCAGCATGGGGAAATGAACGGCCGGGCGAATGGCCTCTTCCACCGGGGTGCCGTTCACCAGGCAGTCGTACACATCGGGGCCATCGCCCTCGCGGGAGATTCCCAGACCACTCGACGCGTTGCCCTGGGGGTCGCAGTCGATGACCAGGGTCCTTCGCTCGGCGATCGCCAGCGAAGCGCCCAGGTTGATGGCGGTCGTCGTCTTCCCGACGCCACCCTTCTGGTTCGCTATGGCGATGACACGCGACATGGGCGATCCATGTTTAACAGGTTGTAAATAAACAAGTTACATACATCGGTGTGCGGGGGGCAAAGGCGCCTCGCAAGCCTCGATCACCGCCTCGCAGAGGGTCCTTTTCCGCGGGGGCGGAGAATATACGCTGGGGTCGTACGCTCGCCAAGAAAGGGCATGTTGCACGTGCAACATCGCCGGAGTCCGGGTCTCCGTTGTTGCACGTGAAACACTCATGCGTCCGGGTCAATGCCGCCGCGAGGCGAGCGAGCGCTTTCGGAGCTCGACCAGGAGGTTCTGGAGGTCGGACGGGGACACCCCCGGTATGCGCGCCGCCTGGCCCAGGGTTCCCGGCCGGACGGAGGCCAGCTTCTGGCGTGCCTCGTGCGAGAGACTGCGGAACTCGAGATACGGCGCGTCGGCCGGCAGCTCCTGCGCTTCACGTTCGAGCATGACGCGGGCCCGTGTCTCCTCGCGGCGAATGTAGCCCTCGTACTTGATCTCCATCTCCACCACGCTCAGCGCATCCCGCGAGAAGCCGGGGTCCGGCACCGGCCCGCCATCACCCACCAGCTCCGTCAGGCTCACCTGCGGACGCCGGACCAACCGGTCCAGCGGTTGCCGCTCTTCCAGCTCCGTTGTGCCGCGCTCCTTGAGCCACCCGTTCGCATCCACTGGATCCACGCGCTCATCCCGCACCCACCGTCTCGCGCCGTCCAGCTCACCGAGGTGTGCCTCCAGCCGTCTCATCTCGTCGTCCGCCAGCAACCCGAGCCTCGCCGCGACGGGGCCCAGACGCGCCAACGCGTTGTCCTGCCGCAGCAGGAGTCGAAACTCGGCTCGGGACGTGAACAGGCGGTATGGTTCGTCCACCCCGCGGGTAACGAGATCGTCCACCAGGACCCCCAGATACGCTTCGTCACGACCCGGAATCCACGGCTCCCGACCCAGGGCGGCGCGGGCTGCGTTGACGCCCGCCACTACTCCCTGGCCCGCCGCTTCTTCGTACCCCGTCGTGCCGTTGATCTGCCCGGCGAAGTACAGGCCTCGGAGATTCTTGAGCTGCAGCGTTCGCTCGAGCTGCAGGGGAGGGAAGTAGTCGTACTCGATTGCGTATCCGGCCTGTGTCATGCGGGCGTTCTCGAGGCCCGGCACGGCGGCGAGCAGCAGCCGCTGAACGTCCGGCGGCAAGGACGTGGACAGTCCGTTCACGTACATCTCCGCCGTTTCCAGCCCCTCGGGTTCCAGGAAGACCTGGTGTCCCGAAGCATCCGGGAACTTGACGATCTTGTCTTCGATCGACGGGCAGTAGCGGGGACCCTGCGATGAGATGGCCCCGCCGTACAGCGCTGACCGGTCCAGATTCGCCTGTACGATCTCCGTCACCTCGGTGCCGGCGCGAGTGATCCAGCAGGGCCGGCGCGCCAGCCCGCCGCTCTCCTCCCAATGCGAGAACCGGTGCCCTTCTTCCTCGCCGTCCTGACGCTCGAGGCGGCCGAAATCGACTGTTCGTCCGTCCACCCGGGGCGGAGTGCCGGTCTTGAAACGCTGCGCGTCCAGTCCGAGGTCCCTCAACTGGTCAGCCAGCTCGACGGCGGGTGCGTCCCCGGCCCTTCCGGCTGCTAGCTGACGCTCGACCCCGATCCGAATGCTCCCCCGCAGAAACGTACCGGCCGTGACCACCACTCTGCGAGCCCCGAATTCCGTCCCGTCGGAACATACTACGCCCGTGACGTCTTCTCCCTCGATCCGGAGCGACGCCACCGTGCCCTGGTAGAAGTCCAGGCCGGTCCTCTCTTCCAGCAGCCGGCGGATCTCACGGGAATAGCCTGTCCGATCGCACTGAGCACGCGGCGACCACACGGCCGGGCCTTTGCCACGGTTGAGCATCCGGAAGTGGATCCTGGTGCGATCCGCCGCCCGTCCCATGACTCCCCCCAGCGCATCCACTTCCCGCGCCACGGTGCCTTTGGCAACGCCTCCGATCGCCGGGTTGCACGACATCTGGCCTACGCGGGCCAGAAACGAAGTCACCAGCAGCGTTCGAGCTCCGCACCTCGCCGCAGCGTTCGCCGCTTCCGCACCAGCGTGTCCTCCGCCAACCACGATCACATCGTAGTACATTCGTCTCCTGACTGGCCGTGATGCCCGTCCTTCAGCGCTCAACGGGCACGATTGCACGCCCCTGATCCGGGCCGCATGCAGTATCTTCGCCTTGAATGAGTCGTCCAATGACACCGAATATCGCAGAATCGCGCTCCGGCGTCATCCTCGAAGGGCGCGTGCAGGGAGTCGGGTTCCGCTGGTGGACCCGCGGGGAGGCCAACCGCCTCGGGCTTCGCGGGACCGTGCGCAACCTCCCCAACGGGTCGGTCGAGGTGTACGTCGCCGGACCTGCCGCCCTCGTCGACGAGTTCCTGACAACCCTGCGCGGTGGGCCGCCCGGAGCCCTCGTCCGGGAGGTTCGGGCCGTACCGGTGCCTGCAGCTCTGCCCCCCGATTTCCGGATCGTCGCCTGAGGGGCACTTTCACGCTCTTACGGTGTATGTGTTGTGATACCACCACCTGCGCGCGAGGAACACGACCCATGATAGAACTGCCAGACGTCGAAAGGATGATCGACGCCTTCGCCGGTTACGCGACTGGAAAGACCGTTTCCGTGGTGCTGATCGACGATGAGGAGACGGTGGACCTCGATGGCGACCGTGCGGCGGAGCAGATCCAGGGACAGGCCATTGCGACGGTCGAGAGACACGGCAAGTACGTCGTCCTCCGTTTTCGCTCCGACGTCAGTCTCGTATTCGATATGGGCACCGATGGCGAGGTGTACCTGGAGTCCCAGACGGCGCCTCCGAGGGAGACCAGCAAGATCCGGCTGCAGTTCGCGGCCGGTCGTGAGCTCCGGTTCGCCTCCAGCGGCACGGCGGGAGACGTCTATCTCATCGAAGGGGACGACTTCAGTGGCCTCGGAGTGCTCGACAACCTCGGCTTGGATCCGTTGAGCGACGAGCTGACGGCCAGGCGCTTCATCCAGCTCTCCCGGGATCGCGGGCGCAGCTCCCTCAAGGGCTTTCTGATGAACGAGGAAGTCGTCGCCGGCATCGGGAACGAATACGCTGACGAGATCTGCTTCCAGGCGAGCATCCGCCCCGATTGCAGAATCGCGGACCTGTCCGACGACCAGCTGGCGCTGGTGCACAAGTACCTGCGACGCGTGCTCCGGCGCGCGACGCTGCACTGGCAGGCGGCCCACTCGGATCCCGGCTGGCTGATCAACCGTCGGAGGCCCGGGCACAAGTGTCCCCGCTGCCTGACCGAGCTGGAGTCGCTGAGCCTGATTGGAAAGCGGACGTACCTGTGTCCGCGGTGTCAGCGCGCCGCCTGATCCGGCATCAGGGCGAGGCGGTGAGCGCTATTTTCCGACGCAGAACGAGTTGAACACGGCGTCGAGAACATCTTCTGTCGTGACGGCACCCAGCAGCTCTTCCAGCGCGAGGGTCGCGTCGTGGACGTGCGTGCCCGCGATCTCCGCAGGCAATCCACGCGCCCGCGCCTCGGCAAAGGCAGCCACGTCTGCGGCGGCCCGATCGAGACATGCCACGTGCCGCGCCCGGGTCACGATCGGCAAGTCTTCATCGGCGCGAATCCCCTGGTAGACCCGGTCCAACATGACCGACCGCAACTCAGGGAGACCGGCACCCGTGAGCGCGGAAACGTCGATCTCCAGCGCGATCTCGCTTACCCTGGACGTCGTCGATCCGCGCAGCAGGTCGCTCTTCGATCGCAGGATGATCACTCGCGCCGGGTCGCGGCGGACCAGATTCGAGACGAACTCCTCTTCGTCCGCACCCGGTTGCTGGTTCGCCTCCACGCACACGAGCACCAGGTCCGCTCGATCCAGGTAGCTTCGAGCCACCTCGATCCCCATCTCTTCGACCCGTCCCGGGGCCTCCCGGATTCCGGCCGTGTCGACCAGGCGGAACGGGTACCCGTCTACGCTCACCAGGGCCTCGATGGCATCGCGGGTCGTGCCCGGCTCCTCCGTGACGATGGCCCGTTCAACTCCCACTAACATATTGAAAATACTGGACTTACCGACATTCGGACGACCGGCCACGACGGTCAGGGCTCCGTCTCTGAGTAACTCTCCCTCCGGGGCGAGAGCCAGCATCGTGTGGAGCCTCCCGAGCAGCTCGGCCGCCGCGCGATCGATCGTCTCCGGGGCCACCGGGCCGTCATCCTCCTCCGGAAAATCGATGTCGTACGCGATCAGCCCCTGGAGCTCCAGGAGCTCCCTCCGGAGGTTCTCGATCCGCCCCGACAGTCCCTTCTCGACCTGAAACAGGGCCGCGCGATGCATCGCCGGCGAGCGTGCCTCGATCAGGTCGAGCACGGCTTCCGCCTGCAGCAGATCGAGCTTTCCGTTCAGGAAGGCCCGGCGGGTGAATTCGCCCTTCCCGGCGGGCCGCGCCCCGGCCGCGCACGCGGCCTCAAGTACAAGCTGCGGCGCCAGCGAGCCGCCATGACAGCTGATCTCGAGCATGTCTTCGCCCGTATAGGAGGCGGGCGCGGCATAGCGCGTGGCGATCACGTCATCCACGGGGAGGTTCGTGCCGGGGTGTCTGACCGTCGCATGTCGCGCTTCGCGGACGACGGTTTCCGGCAGACATAGACGCCGCGCCACCCCGGAGGTGTCGGGACCGCTGATCCGCACGACGGCCAGCGCGCTGCGTCCCGGTGGCGTCGAGATCGCCGCTATCGTGTCGGCGGAACGGGAAGGGCTCGACATGGGTTCGCTCGCAGTGAGCCGCGGCGCTACCCGCCGCCCTCGCGGTCCTTCTGGGCCTTCTTCCTGTGCTGGTCGGCCTTCAGCTTCGCCGCTTTACGCTCCCTCGACAGGTAGAGCTGCTGTGGCAGAGAGGCGAAGTTGCTCGTCGCGTAGTACAGGTTCAGCCCGGACGGGAAGTTCGCGAACATCACCGTGAACACGACCGGCATCATGTACGTCATCATCTTGGTCTGAGAGTTCGCCTCCATCCCCCGCTGGCCGATCCACGAAAGCAGGAACATCGAGACTCCCATGAGCAGCGGGATCACGTACAACGGGTCCTTCAGCGACAGGTCAGGGAGCCACAGGAACGGTACGCCCCTGAATTCGATCGTGCTCCGGAACACGAAGAACAGGGCGAACAGGATCGGCATCGGCAGGAGCATCGGCAGGCACCCGGCGACCGGGTTGACGTTGTGCTCCTTGTACAGCTTCATCATCTCGGACTGCAGCTTCTGCGGCTCGTCCTTGTACCTGGCCTGCAGGTCCTTCATCAGCGGCTGCACCTGCATCTGCGCCATCTGGGCGCGCATCGACTTCTGGTACAGCGGAAACAGAAGGACACGCATGAGCACGCCGAAGATGATCAGCACCCAACCGTACTCCAGGCCGAGGAAGCCGTGCATCCACGCCAGGATCACGATCACGATCCCGACGAGCGGCCGGATCAGTGGTCTCATCCACCGCCAGCCGTACGGGTTCACGTGCTCCAGGTCTCGCGATCGGCCCACCGCTTCCAGTCGACCGTAATCCTGCGGCCCGATGTAAGACTGGAAGCCGAAGCCGCTCCCGGCCGGCGCGGGCAGCGAGGCGACCATGCGGGTCGTGTGCTCGGCCGGCTCTCCCATCAGCAGCAGGCCCCCGAACTGCGGCCCTCCTTCACGTGAGACCAGGGCGACGACGAAGTACGTGTTCTTCACGGCCACCCAGTCGAAGGGTCCGCCTTCCGCGGCCCGGACGACCCCCGGCTCCACCTTGTCCAGGTTCACCGACTCGATGTCGCCCCCCTGCCCCCGCACGACGTAATCGAGCTGACGGTAATCGTCGCGCGGGTTCTTTTCGTTCGTGCGCAGGCCGTGGCCGAGCGACGTGATGATCGAGTACCCGCGGTCGCCGAGGCCCTCCATTCGCCCCGAAACGTCGATCAGGTAACTGTTCCACTGGAACGCGTACGTGACCACGAACTCCGCGGCGCCCGACGGGAACGGGTAGCGGAAGACGAGCGAGTCCCTCGGGTGCTCCTCGGTCAACGTGATTTCAGCAGCGCTTACGCTGAACGGCTGACCGTCGAGACGGACCGTGTCGCCGCTGACCGCGATGCGGTAGCCGAACAGGCGGTCGCCATCGCGCACCAGCTGCACCGGGTGCTCTCCGGCCCCGTTGGGCGTGTACGACTCGTAGCCCAGGATCTCCGCCGCGAGCAGTGCCGCTCCCCTGGTCGAGAATCGCAACCGCAGCAGGTCGGTCGTAACGGTGATCGTGTCCGCCGGCGCCTCTTCGGATGCGGCCGGCTCGCCGGCCGCATCCGCCTCCCCCCGACCCGCCTCTTGCACCGGCCGCCCCGTCAGGTCCGCGCTGTCCGGCGCCAACAGCCCGCCCTCGGACCCCGCGAATGACGTGTCCGCGACCACGACGGCCGAGTCCGCCGGCACCTGTCCGGGAGGCGGTTTCGGAGTGGGAAACAGGAGGTTGCTCAGGAAGATCACGCCGATCGTCAGCGTGACGGCCAGTACGACTCGCTTCTCCATCTATCCTCTACCCGGTGTGGTTGCTTCCTTCGTCCATGTCGCCTCGTCAGCCGCCCGGGGCACCGGGTCGTAACCCCGTCCCCCGAACGGGTGGCACCGGCCGATTCGCTTCACCGCCAGCCAGGTTCCGCGCAGCGCTCCGTGGAGTTCCACGGCTTCCCGGGCGTACTCCGAACAGCTCGGGGTGTAACGACAGCTCGCCGGGAGGAGGGGCGAGATGCCCGCCTGGTAGGCTCGGATCCAGAACAGGAGGAATCTCTTCACCCTCCCGCTCCTGCGCAGCGGCCGAACGCTTCCCGCAGACCTTGCACGCTCAGCTCATAAGCGCCCGGTCGGACACGCACCAGGAGGTCGGATGGAGGGATCTCGCGTCTGGAACCCGGCAGCCATTCGGTACGGACGATCTCTCGCAGGCGGCGCTTCAACTGATTGCGCTCCACGATCGTATGCCCGTAGCGGGGAACGATGATGCCGGCTCGTGGCGATGCGGTCGTGGATTCTCCCCGGAAGATCTCGATCGGGCCGCATCGACGTCTCGAACCCATCTTCAGGAGGGATCGGATCTCCGGCCCGCGCCGCAGCCGGGCCGACCTGGGATACCGAAAGCGCTGCCCGTCACCCAAGGTTCGGGCGCTCGTAAGCGGGGTCTACCGGCGGTGCTTCGGGCTCATCTCGTCGCTCACCGTGAGGGAATGACGCCCCTTACGGCGACGGCGGGACAGGACCTTCCGCCCGGCCTTCGTCTTCATACGGGCACGAAAGCCGTGGTCCTTCAGGCGCTTACGTCGGCTCGGATTCCTGAACGTCGGCTGCATTTCTCGTCTCGCTCGCGCATCGGGGATCGCACCCCGCTCATTTGACAGACAGCCGCTAAGACTAGGGGCAATGGGGCACCGTGTCAATCATTTCCGCCACCCGTGGTGCACCTGATTCGAGCCCCGTCCACGCAGATTGACAGTCTCCGGCCCGTTCTCTACAATGCACGCCCCCGTTTACCTCCCGAATCGACTGGGCATCCATGGAGCTGACGGCCGCCGAAGTCTGGACGTCGATCGTTGACGCCGCGAGGGATGTCCTTCCCGAGCAGACGTTCCGCACGTGGCTGTCATCCACGGAGGCCGTGGGCCTGGCGGAAGACACTCTCGTGGTCGCGGCGCCCACGCGCTTCGCCGTCGAGTGGATCGAGGACAAGTACGGCGACCTCCTTCGCGAGCTCGCGGGGAACATCATCGGCCGGCCCCTGCATCTGCGCTTCGAGCATCACGGAGCGGCTGACCGCCTCGTGTTTCCGGAGATCGGGACGGAGGCGGGAGAGGTGGTCGCGGCCGATCCGTCTTCCTCTACGCCGGTCCCCGCGGCCGCGGCGCGCACGGGCGCCGAGGGCGCTCGCGTCGCCGGCCTCAACGATCGATATACTTTCGAGCGCTTCGTGATCGGCGGAAACAGCCAGCTGGCGGCCGCGGCGTGTCGCGGAGTCGCGGACTCGCCGGCGCAACTCTACAACCCGCTGTTCATCTACGGTGATACGGGTCTCGGCAAAACGCACCTGATGCACGCGATCGGACACGCGATCCTGCGGCGGTCGCCCGACACCCAGATCGCCTACGTGCCGTCCGAGCAGTTCACGAACGAGATGATCTCGGCGATCCAGGGGGGCCGCACATCGGAGTTCCGGCAGCGCTATCGCCGGATAGACGTACTCCTGGTGGACGACGTGCACTTTCTCGGAAACAAGGAAGGCACGCAGGAGGAGTTCTTTCACACCTTCAATTCGCTGTACGACGCCCACCGGCAGATCGTCATCACCAGTGACCGTCCTCCGCAGGAGATCCCGGGCCTTCAGGAGCGGCTGGTCTCACGCTTCGAGTGGGGCCTCGTCACCGACATCAAGCCGCCCGATTTCGAGACCCGGGTGGCGATCCTGCAGAAGAAGGCGGCCGAGGACAGGTTGACTCTCGACGAGGACGTCATCGAGTTCATCGCCCGCAACCGCAAGGCCTCGGTCCGGCAACTCGAGGGCGCCGTGATCAAGCTCCTGGCGTACAGCTCGCTGACGCGCCGCGAGATCACCATCGACCTGGCCCGGGAGGCTCTCGGTCCGCGCATCGAGGAGGAGGCGGCGACTCGCGTGACGCCGACGGAGATCCGGCAGCGGACAGCCGATGCGTGGGGAGTCACGGTGGAGAACCTCATCTCGAAACGTCGCACCAAGCCGCTGACCGTGCCCCGCCAGGTCGCGATGTATCTCATCAAGACGACGCTCGACCTGCCCTATACGGAGATCGGAACCCTGTTCGGGGGTCGTGACCACTCAACTGTGATCCACTCCGTGAACAAGGTGGAGGCGGACATGGCGGCCAACGCGGAGTTCCGGGCGCGCGTCCGCCGCCTGCAGGACGACCTGGCTCATTGAGCCGTCGCTCGGCGTTTCCACGCCGCAGCGTTGAAAACACGTTGATGCGCGGGCATTGACTGCGCGTGAAGTCGCCACCCAGTGGATAGATGTGGACGTTTCGGCTACTTTCCCCGGAAGATGCACAGGGGCTCCGACAACGATTCGTCAGACCTCGTGCGGCAGATCGCTCGTACCGAGCTTCTTGTCCACGTTTCCACGGCCCCTACTGTTACTTCTAATTAGGATATTAGAAGAGTAGGAGAGAACGACTTTCCCCGGCCTGGAGCCGGCCGAAGGAGCAAAAGAGGATTTCCATGAAGCTCTCCGTTACACGCGACAGCCTGCATACGGGAATGGGTGCCGTCTCCGCCACGATTCCCACGAAGACCACGCTCCCGGTACTGTCGAACATCCTGCTCGTCGCAAAGGACGGGAAGCTCGTGTTGAGTGGCACGGACCTGGACATTTCGGTATCCGTCGCGATCGATGCCGAGGTGACGACGGAAGGCTCCGTGACTGTCCCGGCGAAGAAGTTCGCCGAGATCGCTCGCGAGCTCCCGGCCGCGCCGGTTCACATCCAGGCCGATGGGGTGGAAATCCGAATCGAGAGCGGGAAGAGCCGGTTCAAACTGTTCGGCCTGCCGCCGGAAGAGTTCCCGACTTTTCCGGAGGTGGATTCCGGTGAGTCGTGGGCGATGCAGGCTGCCGACCTGCACGAGCTGATCAGCAAGACGTCCTTCGCGGTATCGAACGAGGAGAGTCGCCCGATCCTGAATGGCGTGCTGTGGCAGCTGCGCGATGGGACCGCATCGATGGTGGCCACGAACGGACACCGGTTGGCGCGGCTCACGGTTCCGTTGGAAGGAGGCGGCGCTCCGGAAGCCGATCTGATCGTGCCGCCGAAGGCACTCCAGCAGGTCGGGCGACTCTTCGAGAAGGACGGTGACGTGCGCGTATCACGGTCGAAGAACCACCTCGCGTTCCGGACCGAAGCGCGCTCCGTATACACCCGTCTGATCGAAGGACCGTATCCGAACTACCAGCAGGTGATCCCGAGCGACAACGACAAGAAGGCGACGGCCAGCAGGGAAGGCCTGGCGGCTGCGATTCGAAGAATGGCGGTCGTGGCGAGCGATCAGACACACCGGGTGCGGATGCGATTCAGCGATGGAACCCTCTCCTTCCGCGTACAGACGCCGGACCTCGGCGAGGCAGAGGAGGAGATGGCGGTGGACTACGACGGCGACACGCTGGAGATAGGGTTCAACGCGAACTACCTGCTCGAAGTGCTCCGCTACATGCCGGGCGACGATGTGATCGTGGAGTTCAAGGCGCCGGAGAGAGCGGCCACGTTCAAGCCGGGAGCGGGTGAGCTCGACTACCTCTGCCTGGTGATGCCGCTTCGCCTCCTGGACTGACCGAAGGCGCGCGAGGCGCGACGACCCGGCCGGTCAGTCGCCCTCGTAATCCGCCCACAGGTTTCGGTCCTCGAGCACCCTGACCAGGACGAGTTCGGACGAAACGAGAGCCGCGGAAAGACGTTCCCAGACGGCCCGCGCGATGTTCTCGGTCGTGGGAATCCACCCGTCGCGGAACTCGGGAAGGTCGTTAAGAAACGCGTGGTCCATCGGTTCGACGACCCGTTCCCGAAGCAGGCGATCGAGCTCCGCCAGGTCCACGACCATGCCGGTGTCCGGATCGATCCTGCCCCGCACGGTGACCTCGACGCGGTAGTTGTGACCGTGCGCGGGTGAGCGAAAACACGGACCGAACGTCGACTCGTTGCGCGCGTCGTCCCAGTCGGGTCGGTGATATCGGTGACCGGCCGGGAACTCGACGGCTCGCGTGACACTCGCACTGGACATGCTTCAAGATAACGAACACCGCGTTCGACGGAACGTGGAGAAGGGATAGAAGACGATGCTGGACAGTCTGCTGCGGCCGAAGTCGATCGCCGTAGTGGGGGCGAGCCGGCGTGCCGGGAGCATCGGCAACGGAATGCTCAAGCACCTGGTGGGAAGCGGTTTCACGGGCCCCGTCTTCCCGGTGAACCCCACGGCCGACTCCGTCAACTCGGTGCCCTCCTTCCCGTCGATCTCCTCCCTGCCGACCGTTCCCGACCTGGCGGTCATCGTGGTTCCCAAACACCTCGTGCTCGGCGTCGTCCGCGAGTGTGTCGCGGCGGGCGTCAGGGGCCTGGTCGTGATCACCGCCGGGTTCCGGGAAGTCGGCGGTGAGGGCGTCGAGCTGGAGCGCGAGCTCCTCGAGCTGGTGCGCGAGAACGGTCTTCGGATGGTCGGTCCGAACTGCATGGGCGTGATGAACACGTCGCCGTCCGTTTCCATGAACGCCACCTTCGCGCCGGCGATGCCCCCGAACGGCAGGATCGCGTTCATGAGCCAGTCCGGTGCGATGGGGATGACGATCCTCGACTACGCCATGGAATACGGGATCGGCATCAGCCAGTTCGTGTCGATGGGGAACAAGACGGACGTGTCGGGCAACGACCTGATCGAGTACTGGCAGGACGACGACGAGGTCGGGGTGATCCTGATGTACATCGAGGGATTCGGGAATCCCCGGCATTTCACTACCCTGGCGCGGCGTGTGACGCGCAGGAAGCCGGTGCTGGCGGTGAAGGCGGGACGGTCGGAAGCCGGCGCGAAGGCCGCTTCCAGTCACACCGGGGCGCTGGCCCAGGTGGACATCGCGACGGACGCCCTCTTCGCGCAGTGCGGCGTCCTGCGGGCGGACACGGTGGAGGCCCTGTTCGACGCGGCGATCGCGTTCAGCAAGGCGCCGCTGCCGAAAGGCCGCCGGGTGGCGATCCTCACGAACGCGGGCGGTCCCGGCATCATCATCGCCGACGCGTGCGAGGGCTTCGGTCTTGAAGTCGCGCCTCTGTCGGACGAGACGCAACGCCGGCTGCGGGAGCACCTGCCGGCGGAGGCCAGCGTGGCGAACCCGGTGGACATGATCGCCAGCGCGACGCCCGAACAGGTGGAACGCGCGATGCGGATCATCGCGGCCGACCCCGGCATCGACTCCGTGATCGCTTCCTACGTGCCGCTGGGACTCGAGGCGCCGGTCATCGCCGCCGCGATCAAACGCGGGGCCGAGGGATGCGGAAAACCGGTCCTGGCGGTGCTGATGAGCAAGCGGGGCCTGCCGCAGGGAATGGCGGAGCTGCAGGAATCACCGATCCCGGCGTACCGCTTTCCGGAGTCCGCCGCCCGCGCTCTCGGCGCGATGTGGCGCTATCGGCAATGGCTGGACAGGCCGGTGGCCGAGATCCGGCGCTTCGACGTGGACGCGGGGCGCGTGAGCCAGATCATTGCGTCCGCCCTGCGCGCGGACCGCGAGAGGCTGACCGTATCGGAGGCTTTCGAGGTCCTGGATTGCTACGGGATCCCGATCGCCCCATATCGAATCGCGAGCGACGAGGAAGGCGTGATCGCGGCAGCCGGCGAGATGGGCTACCCGGTCGTGCTCAAGGCGGTCTCGCAGGACATCGTGCACAAGACGGAAGCCGGCGCGGTGAAGCTCGACCTGCGTGACGAGAGGTCCCTCCGCGCGGCGTGGCGAGACATCTCGGCGGCGCTCGAGCGCGAGAGCACGGCGGCGGCCGAGGCGGGGGTGATGGTGCAACGCATGTGGTCCGGAGGCCGGGAGACGATCGTCGGCGTGACGATGGAGCCACGCTTCGGGCCCATCGTCATGTTCGGGCTCGGGGGCGTCTACGTGGAAGTGCAGCGGGACGTTTCGTTCCGGGTCCAACCCGTCAGCACGGTCGATGCGCTCGAGATGATCCAGTCGCTACGCGGATATCGGATCCTGGAAGGGGTGAGAGGAGAAAAGGGCGTGGACCTGGAGACGCTCGCCGAAGTGATCGAGCGGGTGAGTCAGCTGGTGGGTGACCATCCGGAGATCCGGGAGATGG
Organism: Candidatus Benthicola azotiphorus; assembly: GCA_947581745.1. Lineage (GTDB taxonomy): Bacteria > Gemmatimonadota > Gemmatimonadetes > Palauibacterales > Palauibacteraceae > Benthicola > Benthicola azotiphorus. The sequence goes on along the minus strand of CANPVW010000114.1, from coordinate 5,218 downwards.
ACATCAACCCGCTGCTCGCCTTCCCGGAAGGTGAAGCGACCATGGCGGTGGACGCGCGGTTCCGGGTCGGACCGAGGGTGTCCTCGGGAGACCGAAGCTGGTGAACCTCGACGCCGGCTCTCCGATCGCGTGGGAGGACGAGTCCGTTCCGTTTCCCGCGAACCTGGGCATCACCTGGTGGGAGTGCCTGGTCTCGCCGGACCGCTTCTTCTCGCGGGTGTCGTGGGACCGCCCCTTTGCCCGGCCACTGCTCTACTTCCTGCTCGTGGGGATACTGTCCGGGCTGTTGAGGCTCTTCTGGTCCCCGTGGAGTCCGGCGGGTGCGGCCGATGTGCTCGGCGTCCCGGCACAGCTGCAGCTGGTCGGGTTCTTCCTCACCCCTTTCGTCCTGCTGATCCTCCTCGCGCTTGTCTCTCTCGGCCAGCACCTGTTCGCGGCGCTGCTCGCGCCGCGGAGGAGGGGGATACGCGCCACCGCCACCGTGCTGTGCTACGCGAGCGGCGTCGGGATTGCCGTTGCGGTCCTGCCTCCGGCCTTCGGGCCGGGGGGCGGCACGGTACCGGGCCTCCTCGGCGCGACCTACCTGGTGGTGTACGTCTCCGTCGCGGTGGCGGCACAGGTGTGGTACGTGGTGGTGAACGTGATCGGACTGAAGCGGGCTCATTCGACCACGACGGGCCGCGCCGCCGCGATCGTCCTCCTGCCGATGGCGATCGGACTCGCCTTCGCCACGATCCTCGTGATCGTGGGCGTGGCGCTGAGCGCCCTGGCGGAGCTTCCCGTTTGAGCGACCTGCGCCGCGCGACCGAGCGCATCGAGAGAGAAGAGTTCGACCGGGGGAACATAGGCCGCGGCGAGGTGGCAGCGGAGCCCAGGCCGGCGGCGACGATCGTCATGGCCTGGGCAACGCCCGCAGAACCGTATCGGGTCCTGCTGCTCCGCCGTCCGGACTCGGCCCGGTTCGCGGCAGGGGCCCACGTGTTCGCGGGCGGAGCGATCGATGCGGCGGACGCGTCCCCGGAAGCGATCGAGCTCCTGCCGGACGCCCTGCGGGAACCGGAGCCGGCCGCAGCTGTCGCGGCTTTGCGCGAGATGTTCGAGGAGACCGGGTTTCTACCGACAGACGACCCGGTGGATGCGACAGCGGCGCGCGAGGCGAGGAAGCGCCTGCTGGCCGGGGAGTCGGACTTCGCCGCCGCCGCAGGACGACTGGGGGCGACTTTCCGGAATCTGAAGGCGACGTACCTGTCTCGCTGGATCACGCCGACCCGCTTCGCGAGACGGTACGACACGCACTTCTTTCTCACGGTGCTCGAAGCCACCGATCCTCCGACGCCGGAGCTCACCAACGAGCTGAGCGGCTATCTGTGGATCACGCCGGAGGAAGCGGTCAGCCGCTTCGCGGCCGGCGATCTCCCGATGCTGTTTCCGACCCGCAAGACGCTCCAGATGCTGGAGCGTCACGCGGAGCTCGACCGGCTGCTCGAGGAAGCGCGGGACCGCGTTCCGGTTCCGATTCAACCCCGGCTGCTGATAAGGGGAGATTCAATCCGTCCCGTTCTCCCAGGCGACCCCGGATACGAGGAGGCGGACTGAGTGGAAGGCGGTCCGGTCTCCTGGTTCGTGGCCCCGAATCCGGGCGGCCTGACCCTGGACGGCACCCGCTGCTACGCCGTGGGCCGCGACCGGATCGCGCTCATCGACCCGGGCCCGTGCATCGACGGCCAGATCGCACGGCTGGAGAAGCTGGCGGCGGGCCGGGCGGTCGAAGCGGTGTGCCTGACGCACGCGCACCTCGACCACGCGGGGATCGCATCGCTCGCCGCGGAGCGGTTCGACGCGCCCCTGGCGGCCTCGGCCGGCACGCTGGAGCGGCTCGGTGTCCACGGCCGGGAACTGCACGATGGCGACCCGCTCCCGGTGGACCTTGGGAAGAGCCGGCTGACGGTCGTCGAGACGCCCGGCCATTCGAGCGACCACGTGTCGTTCCTGCTCGAGCCGGGACGCGCGGTGTTCACCGGAGATCTCGTGCTCGGCGTCGGGAGCAGCGCCGTGCTCCACCCGGACGGTGACGTGGGGTCTTGCCTCGAGAGCTTTCGGCGTATCCTGTCTCTGCATCCGGGACGCCTGTATCCGGGCCACGGCCCGCCCGTGGAGGATGGTGAAGGCCGCCTGAGACAGTACCGCGACCACCGCCTGGAGCGGCACCAGCAGGTGAGGGAGGCGGTCCGGGCGGGGGCTCGCAGCATAGAGGAGCTGCGACGGAAGGTGTACGGCGATTTGGAGCCGGAGTTGCGCAGCGCGGCGGATGCGTCGATACGAGCCCACGTGGTTCACATGCGAACGCAGGGGGAAGAGGTGCCTGAGATCGGTGGACTGGATGACTTGAACCCGACGCCGGAGGAAGCGTGAGCGAGCGAAAGACGGGCTCCGTAGCCCTCGGGATCGTCTTCTTCACGGTGTTCCTGGACCTCGTCGGCTTCGGGATCGTGCTTCCGCTGCTCCCGTTCTACGCGACGGAGCTCGGCGCGTCGCCCTTCCAGGTGGGTTTGATCATCGCCTCGTATTCCGGAATGCAGTTCCTGTTCGCCCCGGTGTGGGGAGCCCTGTCCGATCGCTATGGCCGGCGACCTCTCCTGCTCGTCGGACTGTTCGGATCCGCCGCGTCCTACATCGTCTTCGGCCTCGCCCAGTCCCTCGAGGTCCTCCTGCTGTCCCGGGTGATCGCCGGGATCATGGGCGCGAACATTCCGGTCGCCCAGGCCTACATCGCGGACTCGACGACGGCCGAGCGACGCGCTCGCGGCATGGGCCTGATCGGCGCCGCCTTCGGGCTCGGGTTCATCTTCGGACCGGCGATCGGCGGCGGCCTCAGCGCGTGGGGCTTCGGACTTCCGGGGTTCGTGGCCGCCGGGCTCAGCCTGACCGCGGCGAGCGCCGCGTGGTTCTGGTTGCCTGAATCACTCGCTCCCGAGAACCGGGTGCGGGACGGTTTCGGGGCCCTGTCCGCGGTGACCGGAAGGGCGCGGGCTGCGGCCCGGGTGCTGCGGCGCCGAAGGCTGCGCGACCCGATCGGGGTGTTCTTCCTGGGGACCATGGGCTTCGCCGGTTTCACGACGATCTTCCCGCTCTTCCTGGAGAATCCGCTAGGCCTCACCGCGCTGCACGCCGGAGGGATGTTCGCGCTCGTCGGAGTGGTCTCGGCGGGGGTGCAGGGCGGGCTGATCGGCCCGCTGGTGGAACGGCACGGCGAGAGGACGATCGCGGCGATGGGCGGGACCGTCCTCGCGGTCGGGGTCGTGGCGATGGGCCTGGCCGCGAGCCTCGGCGCGACGATCGTGAGCCTGCTCGGGGTGGGACTGGGGTGGGGCCTGATGGCACCGTCGCTGCAGAGCCTCGTGTCGCGCCGGGCCATGGCTAACGAGCAGGGCGAGGTGCTCGGCGTGAATCAGTCGGCCAGCGCTTTCGCGAGAGTCATCGGTCCGGTGGCGGCCGGATGGGCGTACGGGGCCCTGGGGCACGGACTGGGCTTCGTGGCGGGCGGATCCCTCATCGCCGTTGCCGCGACATGGGTGTGGATCATGCCTGCCCGGGATGCCGGTGCGGCGCCTCCTCAGCCCGAGAGAGCCTCCGAATGATCGCCCTGTTGGCCGCCGGGAACGCGTAAAGGACCAGCTCGTCCGGCCGCACCCAGCGAGGGGAGTCGGCTGGACCGGCGGCCAGGGGCGGGCCGCCCGAGACCCACCGGGCGTGGAACAGGTGCAGCGTGATCCGGAAGTGGCTGTATGCGTGCCGCACCGTGTCGGCCGGCCGCAGAATCTCGGTCTCGACGTCCAGCTCCTCCCTCACTTCGCGTCTCGCCGCTTCGGCGGGACTTTCACCGGTCTCCACTTTTCCACCCGGGAATTCCCAGAGCCCGCCGAGCAGTCCGTCCTCTGGGCGCCTGGCGATCAGGAGCATCGAGCCCCTCCACACGAGCGCGGCGCCGATGTCGTGATGGGGGAGCTCGCGGCGAGGACGTCGGCCGGGACGCAGGGACACCGTGCCTCGTTCGAGCGACAGGCAGGAAGCGGAGACGGGACAGTCGGGACAGCGCGGCGAGCGGGGCGTGCAGACCGAGCTTCCGAGGTCCATCAGGGCCTGGTTCAGGGGGCCCGCCTCTCCGTCAGCGTCGGCGATCAGCGAGCGGGCCAGCGCATCGAGCACCGGCGGAGACGGGGCCTCGAGGTCGCGGAGCCTGCTCAGCACACGTCGGACGTTTCCGTCCACCGCCGGTTCCGGACGACCGAACGCGATGCTGGCGAGCGCGCCCGCGGTATACGGACCGATTCCCGGAAGAGCGCGCAGCCGCGCGGGATCCTCCGGCAGACGGCCCCCGTAGTCGCGCATGAGTTCACGTGCCGCCCGATGCAGGTTGCGCGCGCGGCCGTAATAGCCGAGTCCTTCCCAGGCCTTCAGGACATCGTCGAGAGAAGACGCGGCGAGCGCCGCTATGTCCGGAAAGCGTTCGAGGAAGGAGTCGTAGTAGGGCGCCACCGTCTGAATGCGGGTTTGCTGCGCCATTACCTCGGCGACCCAGATCCGGTAGGGGTCGGCCTCCCGGCGGCCCGGGACGGCCCGTTGCCGCGTCCGAAACCAGGCGAGCAGCTCGTGAGCCGGGTCGCTCACTCCGGATCGCCAGTGCCGCCGTCGCGCAGGCCGGGCTGCGCCGCCGCGAAGCTGCCGTCGAACACGTGGACGGCCGGTCCGGCGAGGTGCAGGCGGTAATCTCCGTCCGGGCCGGGTTCGTCGGGAACGCGGATCTTCAGGTCGCAACCGCCCATCACGTGCAGGTCGAGGCCGGGTTCGCACAGACCGGCGGCCCGGAGCGCGAACGCGGAAGCCATGGCACCGCTTCCGCAGGCCAGCGTCTCGCCCTCCACTCCTCGCTCGAAGGTACGAATCGAGCCCCGGACGCGGTTCTCCAGAGTCACCAGGTTGACGTTCGCGCCCGCGGGACCGAGCTGCGGGTCGTGCCTGATGCGCCGGCACACCTCCTCGATCGAGCCTTCGGGCCTCGCCTGGAGCGGAACGACGAAATGAGGGACCCCGATCTGAACCAGCCACCCGTCGACCGGTCCGAACGGCCCTTCCACCGGGACCCGGCGCACCACCTCGACGGGCATCCGGTACTCCAGGTCCACCCAATCGCCGTCCACTACGGCCGTGATCACCGAAT
>CANPVW010000113.1 GCA_947581745.1 Candidatus Benthicola azotiphorus | reverse complement strand
GACCCCGAAGATCAGATCGAGGGCCCGGTATTGGCCCTTCGCATCGCGGCGATCGATGTGATCGGGCGCCAGGGAGCGCGCCACGCCGACCAGCGCTTCGTGCTCGGCGCGCAGCAGGGCCCGATCCTCCTCCCACTCCCGTTCGCCGGGTCGGTCCGGCACCCGTGGCCAGTTGGCCGGAGAACGGGGAAACGCACCCCGCGGGACCGATTCATCCAGTCGACGGCGTACGGCATATTTCCAGTACGCGACATGCAGCACGAGCTCCCAGATGCTGTGCCGGTCCTCGTACGGCTTCCACGCCGCCTCCGCGTGTCCCACACCGCGCAGGCAGCCGAGCGCCGTCGCGCCTCCGTACCACAGCCGCGTTCCGGGTGGCGGGTCCAGCAGGTGGAGGGCCTCGGCCAGGCGGGGATCCGTCACGGGATCGATGGAGCCGCGCTGAAGTAGTAGTCGCCGGAGAGCAGCGTGACCCGGTAGGCGGGCCGCTCGCCTGCGGCGCCCTCATCGATGAAACCGGCGATCGTCGTGACCACGACCGCGACGCGAAGGCCCTCCGATTCTCCCTCTACCATCAGGATATCGGCCGGAACGGACGCGCCGGTCACCTGGGACCGCGAGTAGGACAGCGCCTTCTCGATCAGAGGCTCGAGCGGGAGCGACAGAACCGGGCCGGAGCCCCGCGCCGCCGTGATCGACAGGCCTCGCTCGTCGTACGCGAAGTTGATTTCCTGGTCCTCGACCCTGATCGTATCGCCGATCGCGCTCCGATTGCGCAGAACGTAGTCGTAGCCCGAAATGCGGACGGGCGACCCGTCCTGCGCGACGAAGTTGAAACCCTCCCCCTCGGCCTGAGACCCCGACCCGACGTACTCGATGCCGATCTCGCCGGAGATCAGCGCGGCACGCTGATCGACGCTCGCTCGCTCCGTTGGCTCCGTTCCCCGGGCGATCGTGTCCACCTCGGCCAGGCGGCCTTCCGGGAACCACCGCTCGATCGAACCGGTCCCGTGGGTCCCGGCGAGGTAGCGCAGCACGGCGCTGATCTCGCGACGGTCCGCGAAGGCCACGTCGAGGGTCGGCGGGCTGATCCGGCCCTCGGCGAGCATGCCGTTGCGCTCGAGCAGACCTTCCAGACGCGCCGTCTGGCTGCGGCGCGACACCGAGTAGGCGCTCCACGGGCCGATGAACGTGACCATGGCCAGGACGGCGAGCGATGCGGGAATCACCTTGATGTTGCGGCTCCTGCTGATCGCGTAAAACAGTGACATCCCGGCGAGCCAGAGGGAGAGAATCACCAGGAAGTAGCGCGGCTCCGTGATCGCGTACTGCTGGATGCGCTTCCAGATGGCGAGCAGGAGCATGGCATTCGCGGGTATCAGGCCGATCCAGAACCAGCGGGCGTACTGCCTCACCCACCCGTTCTCCTCGCGCTCCTCGATCGGATACAGGAGCAGGAGCGACAGAATGCCTGCCGCCGCCACGCTCGACACCAGGTAGCCGATCCAGCCGCTCGGCCACACCCGGGTCACGATGATCCGCCCCAGGTATATCGTCAGGATCAGCAGATAGACGGTGACCAGCGGACTGAGGATGTACTGGCTCAGGACCTTCAGAACGGCCGGATAGTCCGTGCGGCGGTCGAGCTCCGCCGGGTCGTCCGGCACGCCCGAGATGAAGAACCAGGTGTTGAACACGAACGCGATCCAGCACCAGAGCCTGAAGTAGGTCTCCCCATCGACATCCACTCCGAGGAGATTGTCGACCGCCAGCAGGGCGATCGTGAGCCCCACGTAGAGCACGCCGGTGAAGACGGCGGCAAGCAGAAATCGCAGAAGGAGGCTTCGATTGTACTGCCAGAAGCCGTTCCACTCGCGCACCACCGCGTAGGGAGCGACCGCGACCAGGAGATGGGCAGCCAGGGAGAGCTGCACGTAACGAAGCAGCTCCACGGGCTGGGACCACGAGAGCCTTCCGATGTAAAGAGCGACGAGCAAGCCGATCGCCACCACCCGGGCGATCCACAAGGCCCCTCTCGATCCCTCGCGCCGCTCCGCCACGAGCCCGATCGCGAGGAACAGTGGAATGCCGAGGGAGGCGACGTAGAGGATCCCGCTGAGCGCGTCATGGTCGATCGACGAGTCCGGGAGGAGCGACGCGGCGCATGCGGCGATCGTCGCCGAGATGAGTACGAGCGGGAAGCGACTCGCGGACCTCAGGCCTTCGCGGCCCAGCTGTTCGATCGACGGGAGTCTCATGCCGATAAGATACTCGTCCGGCACCCGTCCTGCCGCGTCGAGGCGCCGGGTCGGGGATACTCAGATAAACTGGTACGTTCGCCGTCCGCGCACGCTCACTCCACCTGGACGTGGAGCGTGCCCCCGTGCACGTAGGCCAGCGACGACGACGGGTGGATCTTCCGACCGTCCACGTCGATCACGCCGAAGCTGCCGTCCTCCTTCCGCTGGAAGACGTAGCGGATGACGCCCTCGTGGACGTCCGCCCCGTTCACGTCCTCGAACATCATCTCGCTCGCCGTGATGACCTGCCACTTCGCCATGCTGCTCTCCTTGCGAGTGCGGATGCCGAACGGTACCGAAGCTCGTTCCGGAGGGGCGGATTCCGGCGCGCGTCAGATCGCGGCAGGTCCCTTCGCGGCCTCGGTCGCCGCGCCCTCGAGCCACGCCACGAGCTCCTCGTTCTTCATGTCGCCCAGCGTCCTGCCGACCGGCAGATCCACGTTCCAGGTCCCTCGCACGAGGTTGTGCAGGGAGATCCGACCGGCCGATTCGTCACGCAGCGCCGGATCGTCCTCGACCGGATGGGCAATCCACACTGCTCCGCTGTTATCCTCGAACCTGCGCTTGAGTGGAAGCAGCGACAGGCGCCGAACTGCTTCCTCGGAAAGGTCTTCGATCTCCATCTCGAGCTCGAGCGACATCCGGTTGACTTCGTTCACGGGGTCCTTGAACCGCAGCCGCTTTCCGGTCACGACCGATTTCGGCCAGCCGCGTCGGACCGTCACCTTCCATTCCCAGGTGCCGGACCGGGTCTCGATGATTCCCTGCGCGTCTTCCAACTCCATCAATGCACCGCCTGGCGTGTGTGAGTGGGCGTTTGCCCAAGATAACTAAATTACCCCGAAGCGACCGCAGGTGTCCTTCCGCGGTCGCCGACCCACCCGGTTCCTTGCTTCGCCGGGCCACGCCGAGCGACATTCGCCAGTATGAGCCAGCAGACCAGCGGTTACCAGCGACTGTTCGCGGACCTGAAGCGGCGTGCCGTGTTCAAGGTCGCCGCGGTTTACGGAGCGGTGTCCTTTGTAGTGCTGCAGGTGGCCGATCTCATCTTCCCCGCTCTGGATCTGCCCGAGTGGACGCTCACCTTCTTCGTCGCCGTAGCGGCGCTCGGCTTTCCGATCGCTCTCGTCCTTGCGTGGGCCTTCGAGACCACGCCGGAGGGAGTGCGGCGAACGAACCCGGCTGCGAGCGGCGAGCTGGAGGCGATCGTGGCGCAGCCCGTCAGCCGGCGGTGGCCCTCCGGCCTGCTGGCCCTCGCGGGCATCGTTCTCCTGTACGGAGGCGGCTGGTGGGTGATCGGAAGAACGGGCGGGCCCTCCACCGTGGCCCGCGAAGCCTCGGAGTCTTCCGCGGCAGGTCGTGACGCTCCGCCGGCGGTGATCGAAGCTGCGGTGACCGAGGCGACGCCCGTCGATCGGCGCACGGTGGCCGTCCTCCCGTTCGAGAGCATGAGCCAGGACGAGGAAAGCGTGCTCTTCACGTCCGGAATCCACGACGACATCCTGACGCAGCTCTACAAGATCAGGGCGCTTCACGTCACGTCGCGCACCACGGTCCTGCAGTACGCCGGGACCGACAAGAGCATCCCGGAGATCGCCGGCGAGCTGAAGGTGGCTCACATCCTCGAGGGCGCCGTGCGGCGATCTGGCGATCGCATTCGAATCAACGTGCAGCTCATCGACGCCGGGACCGACGATCACCTGTGGGCGGAAACGTACGACCGGGAGCTCACGGCCGAGAACGTGTTCGCGATCCAGAGCGAGATCGCGCTGAGCGTCGCGCGCGCTCTGGAAGCGGAGCTCACGACCGAGGAGGAGCGCGACCTCCGTGACGTACCGACGCGCAGCATGGCCGCGCTGGACGCCTACCATCGCGGCAGGGTGACCTTTGCCGCGAGCACGGACGCGGAAGATCGAGCTTCCGTCGCATATTTCGAGCGCGCCGTGGAGCTCGACCCCGATTTCGCCATGGCGTGGGTGGGATTGCTCCGCGGCCGGACGTGGCTGATCCGAACCGGCTTCGAGACGGACACCGGGCCCGCCCGCACGAGCCTCGACCGGGCCCTGGCCCTGGCGCCCAACTCGGCGGAAGCGAGGCTGGCGGCGGGCTACTACCACTACTACGCGCTCGGAGACTACGAGGGCGCACTGAAGGAGTTCACAGCCGCGGACAGCCTGCTGCCCGATCGGATCGAGACGGTGGAGGCATTGGGCTACATCCATCGCCGGCTGGGTCACTGGAAGGAGACTCTGGCGCTCGGTCAGCGGGCGCTGGAGCTGGATCCGCGTGACGCGAACCTCCTGTGGAACCAGGGATTGACGGCTTGGGCACTCGGGCGATTCGAGGACGCGGACCGACTCCTCGAGCAGTCGCTCCGCATCCACATCGAGGCCACGGTCGTCAACGGATGGCGCTTCAAGGCGCTTCTGTGGATGGACGGTGATACGACCGCCGCGCGCGAGTTCGTCGGGCTGGCGTATCCGCTCGTCGATCCCGAGATGCGGGCCCTGTGGGGCGCCGATCTGGCGCTGGCGGCCCGCGACTACCCGGCTGCCGTGAGGGCGCTCGAATCCGCCGCGGATATGGAGCCGCTCGAGTGGCTCCGCTTCCCGGCGGCAGCCAGGGGGCCCCTCTACTACGAGGATCGGCTCCTGTACCTGTCGCTGGTGCATCGTTATGCCGGCGAAGAGGATCGGAGCGTCGCGTACGCCGACTCCCTGCTCGCGATAGCGGAGAGGGAGCTGCCGGCCCGGCCGCCAGCCGTCCGGTTCGACGTGTTCGGGAGGCGGGCCGTGGTGCACACCGCCATGGCATACGCCCACGCGCTGCGCGGAGAAAAGAGACCCGCGCTTCGGGAGATCGGGCGGGCACTGGAGCTGTTCAACGCAGATTACGATGCGATCGACGGGCCCGGGATCGAGGAGGCGTACGCCCGCATTCTCGTGCTGGTCGGCGAGCCCGAGCAGGCGCTCACGCAGCTGGAGCACCTGGCCACCATACCTTCCTACCTGGTCCCGGGCCGTCTGCGGCTCGACCCGATGTACGACCCGATCAGGGACAATCCCCGCTTCCAGGCGCTCCTGGAGCGCGACTGGCGGCGGGATGTCCGGGACTGAGAGCGACCAGGGAGGACACCGAAAGACCCCGGGACTACACAACGGCCCGGTTTTAGGTTAGGTTAAAAATCGTTGCTGCCGCCGCTAGCACACCTCTCTAGCTCAAGCCGTAGACTCCCTGTCTCAACCACAGGTCGTTGACGGTTCGATTCCGTCGGAGGGTCTTCCGACGGGTCGGGTAATGGCAGCTCAAGCTGGCTCGAACCCAGCACGACGATTGGCAGGAGAATGGATGGGACTCATCAGACGAAGGAAAGCGCGCCGCCGCTCGGTGCGTATGTGGTGGCGAAAATGGCTTGTGCCGAGCAGCGAATGATCCGGCGGCACCTGCGCCGGTTACAGGAACGAACAGCAGAACGGGCCCTTCGCGGGGCCCGTTCTGTTTCCCATTGGCTCGGAAGCAGGGCTCCCGGATGCCTCCACCCGCTTTCGACGCTCAGTCGGACGCCCGGGTTACCTGGATGTTGCCCGCGTCAATGTCGACCATGAAAGCCGGCACCAGGGCCGCGAGCGGGTGCGATGCACCCAGGGCGCACAGACCATTTGCGAAGCCGAGTGTCGTGTTGGCCGATCCCGTGATCTGATCCGGACCCGAAGCCCGCGCACCTTCGCCGTTGTCCTTTACGACGAAGAAGAGAGCGTGGTTACCCGGACGCTGGGCATCCGGGACGCCGTAGGCAGACAGCTCGTTTGGAGGCTGGTTCTCCGGGACCCTCTGCGTACCCTCGGCGATAATGGCCATGTAGCCGTCGCCCAGGTCAGCCATGCAGTATACGCGACCATTCTGCCTCTGTCCGAAAGCCGTCTTCAACTGAGTGTGACCGGTCGTCGTACCGTCCGCCCGTCGCTCCGCCGTGAAGGAGAACGTCCTTCTTCCAGGTTCCGTGATCGGGCCGGCCGGCCCCACCACATGTCCGCTGCCTCGGACCGACAGCACCGCAGGGTTAGCGGTTCCTCAATGACTGGCCCCTGGCGTCGCGGGTCCTGTGGGTCCTCGAGAGGGCGCGGCTGGAGGAGAAGCTGGGCCAGCCCGAGCCCGCCATGCGGGACTACCGGTTCGTGACTCGTGTTTGGGCACACGCGGACCCCGAGTTGCAGCCGGTGGTCCGGGAAGCCGACGAAGCCGTGGTTCGTCTCGCGGGTCGAGGCGCGGAGTCACGCGCGGATTGACCTGCCGCGTTGCCTTGTACATCGTGGGTCGATGGGTGAGGGGGGATGTGGGGCACGACCCACTCTCAAGGAGCCGTACTTTGAACCTCCTGACCCGGATCAGGATCGGCGCCCAGGCCGGAGTTCTCGCGGGACTGATCGTCGCCGGTACCTTCTTCCTCGCGGACCTCGCCCGGCTCGAGCCCCTGTCCACGCCCCTCGCCTTCAGTTCCGGCTTCCTGGGCCCCGGTGGCCTCTCGATCGATTCGCCTTACCTCATGCAGGGTCTGGTCATCGTGTCGTTCGGCGGCCGCCTCGCCGCCTTCTCTGTCCTGCACATGACGGTATTCACTGCGCTGGGCATCGGCGCAGTGCTGACCTGCCGGGCCTGCGGCCTGCCGTTGAACGCGCTCACGGCCGGCGTCTTCGGACTGGTCGCCTGCTCTCTCGTGTTCTACGCGGGCGCCTGGGTGACGGACGCGGCCAGCGTCGTGGAGCTGCCGGCGCTCCGAACCATCCTCCTGGTCAATCTGCTGGCCGGCGTCGTGATGGGCGCGTACTACGACGTGGC
>CANPVW010000112.1 GCA_947581745.1 Candidatus Benthicola azotiphorus | reverse complement strand
CACGACGGCAAGACGTTCGACGAGTCCGCCGACCTCGCGATCGCCGGGCGGCGTCTTTCCCCGCAGCGACTCGCATGGGCCTTCCGGAGCATGGTGCCGGACGGCGACTCGCGCGCTTTCGGGGAGTTCCTCCAGACCCATTCCCCGAACTCGTACAACGAGGCGGCGGTCGAGAGCCTGTTCCGCAAGGCCGACCCGGACGGCGTGAACCTGGCCGATCGGGGGTACCTGGCGTCGGTGCACCCGCTCGAGCTGTGGCTCGTGGCGTATCTGAGCGACCATCCGGAGGCGACGCTCGACGAGGTGTTGGAGGCGAGCACGGGAGCCCGCCAGGAGGTCTATCGCTGGCTCTTCAACACGAGCCGCAAGGGAGCGCAGGACCAGCGGATCCGGGTACTGCTCGAGGTCGAGTCCTTCCTCGAGATCAGTCGGGCGTGGAAGCGCCTCGGGTACCCCTTCGACAACCTCGTGCCTTCATACGGCACCGCCATCGGGAGCTCCGGCGACCGGCCCGGGGCGCTCGCCGAGCTGGTCGGCATCCTGGTGAACGATGGCGTCCGGTTGCCGAACGTCCGGGTGACCGAGCTGGACTTCGCGCGCGAGACGCCCTACGCGACGATCCTCCGGCGCGGCCCCCCCACCGGTGAGCGCGTTCTCTCGACGCAGGTGGCGGCCGTGGCGCGGGCGGCGATGCTGGACGTGGTCGCGAACGGAACCGCCGGGCGCGTGAAGGGAGCCATCCAGGACCTCGACGGAACTCCCATCCCGATCGGAGGCAAGACCGGCACGGGCAATAACCAGCACAAGCAGTTCGGGCGGGACGGGCGGCTGATCAGCGCCCGCACCCTCAACCGCACGTCCACGTTCGTGTTCTTCATCGGGGACCGATTCTTCGGCGTCGTCGTGGCCTACGTGCCGGGCGAGGAAGCCGAGGCTTACCGGTTCACGAGCGCCCTGCCCGTGCGTATCCTCCGCCTGCTCGCGCCGGACCTCGCGCCACTGGTGGTGGGGTCGCCGCCCGAGGCGCCTGCCGCCTCCTCCGCCGGGGGGGGCGAACCCGGGTAGATTCCCCGCGGCGCACGGCTTCACCCGCCCACGGTTGACGACGGATCCAGGTGCCTTGCGCGCCGCTGCCCCTCCCAGTATTCTCGATTTCGGTCGGATTGGATTGTCCTAGTATTTACTTAGACAGGAAGCTACTGACATGCGGTATCTCGTTCGTTCGACGCTGGTGGCACTCGTCGGTCTCGCTCTCGTGACCACGCAGGCGAAGGCCCAGGCCGGAATGGAGCTCGGTGTGCGGGGCGGCGTTTCGGTGGCGCAGGTCTCCGGGGATTTCGCGGATACGTTCGACAAGAGCAACCGCACCGGATTCGCTGGTGGCGTGTTCCTCAACTTCGACTGGGGGATCCTCGGCGCCCAGGTGGCCGGCCAGTACACCCAGAAGGGCGCGGATCTCGACATCGGGAACACGGTCGAGTCGCTGAGCCTCAACTACTTCGAGATCCCGGCCGTGATCAAGGCGGGCATCCCGCTCGGAATGATCAAGCCGAGCGTGTTCGGCGGCGTCGCTCTCGGCTTCAACACGAGCTGTGACTCCAGCGGTGAAGACTGCGGCGACAACGTGAAGAGCACCGAGTGGTTGGGAGTCGCGGGTGCCGACGTGGCGATCTACGTCGGCTCGATCTCGCTGTGGGTGGACGGGCGGTACAACTTCGGCCTCAGCGACATCAACGACGCCACGGACGTGGTCGGCGATCTGAAGAACCGCAACTGGACGTTCCAGGGCGGCGTGGCCTTCGCTCTCTAGTTCGGGCGACAGCCGGTATTCCAGGAAGAGGCGTCCCTCAGGGGGCGCCTCTTTCGTTTCTTGACCATCCGGGACCGATTCAAGGCACCGGCCGATTGCGCCGGGATCGCCCCGCTCGCTATCGTCCGGTGACCCACCTTTCCGTTCCCTCTCAGGAGAACTGCATGGATCGCCGACTGCGCCCGGTGGCGGCCTTCACGTTCGGCTACCTGGCGATCGCGCTGACGGCCGGGCTTCGAGCCGGCAACAGCGAGTTCCTGTTCTACATCGGCGTGATGCTGGTGCTGATCGGAGTCGTGGCGGCGGTCAACCGGGCGGTGGAGCTGACCACCGGAACGCTGTGGGCCCTCAGCCTGTGGGGACTGGCCCACATGGCGGGCGGCCTCGTCGTCGTTCCCTCCGGCTGGCCGGTCAACGCGGAAAGCCGGGTGCTGTACTCGCTGTGGCTGATCCCCGGGCGGCTGAAGTACGACCAGGTCGTGCACGCCTACGGGTTCGGCGTGACCACCTGGGTCTGCTGGCAGGGGCTGAAGAGCGCCGTCCGGAAGAAGTCAGGCCGCGCACCTTCTCCCACCTTCGGGCTGCTGGCCCTGGCGGCCGCCGCCGGGTTGGGCTTCGGGGCCCTCAACGAGGTCGTCGAGTTCGTGGCGACCCTGACCATGCCCGAGACGAACGTCGGTGGCTACGTCAACACGGGCTGGGACCTGGTGTCCAATACCGTGGGCGCGCTGACCGCGATCGTCCTCATCCGGCTGCGAGATCGGGGCACCGCTTCGGCGCGGCGCTGAGTCATTCGGTTCAGCGCCTCGATCAGTCATTCGAGTACCCTGGGCGCGGTGCTCCTCGTAATTCCCACATGCCCACTTTTCGTGCAGGGAGCCATCAAGGGTACCTTGACGCGTACACTCGTCCCCCAGAGGTTGAGATCGACCGGCGCGTCCCCAGCGCCCCCGGGAACCGCGAACCCTTCTGTCGGAGACCTATGCATGAGACTCACGATTAACGGCACCGCGCACGACGTGGATGCCGCTCCGGACATGCCTCTGCTCTGGGTGCTCAGGGACCTGCTGGGCATGACGGGCACGAAGTACGGCTGCGGAATGGCGCTGTGCGGCGCCTGCACGGTCCACATAGACGGCGAGGCGAAGCGCTCCTGCACGACGAAGGCCTCGTCGGCCGAGGGGAAGCAGATCACGACGATCGAGGGCCTGTCAGACGACGGCAGCCATCCGGTGCAGCAAGCCTGGGCGGAGCTCGACGTGGTCCAGTGCGGCTACTGTCAGTCCGGGCAGATCATGGCCGCCGCGGCGCTGGTCGCCTCCGACCCGACGCCCGACGACGCGGCAATCGACCAGGCGATGAACGGACTGATCTGCCGGTGCGGAACCTACGAGCGCATTCGAGCTGCCGTGAAGCGGGCGGCCGAGCTGGGCGGGAGGTGAGACCGATGAGACACTCCTCTGCCGGCCCCACGCGCCGCGAGTTCCTGAAGACGAGCGCCGTCGCGACGGGCGGCCTCGTGATCGCCTTCCACGTCCCGGGGGCGAAGCGCCTGGCGATCGCCGGCATGGCACCGGCGGATACGTTCGCCCCCAACGCCTTCCTGAGAATCGGCACCGACGACACGATCACCGTGCTCCTCGCGCACTCCGAGATGGGTCAGGGGATCTGGACCTCGCTCCCGATGCTGATCGCCGAGGAGCTGGAGTGCGACTGGGGGCAGATCAGGGTCGAGCATGCGCCGGCGGCGCCGGCGTACGCACACACCGCATTCGGAATCCAGGCCACCGGCGGCTCCACCACGACCTGGTCCGAGTTCGACCGATACCGGCAGGCTGGTGCGCTGGCGCGGGCGATGCTCGTCGCCGCGGCGGCCGAGAAGTTCGGCGTGAGCCCGTCCGAGTGTCGCGCGCTGAACGGAGTCGTCGTGGCGGGCGACAAGCGCGCCACCTTCGGCGAGCTCGCAAAAGCCGCGGCAGCTCTCGAAGCCCCGGGCTCAGTGCCTCTCAAGGACCCTGAGGACTGGACGGTCATCGGGACGCCGAGGAAGCGCCTCGACACGCCGGAGAAGATCACGGGACAGGCGCAGTTCGGCATCGACGTCCAGTTCGACGGCCTGCTCACGGCCGTGGTCGCGCATGCACCCACGTTCGGGGGCACGGTGCGCTCGTTCGACGCGACGGAGGCGCTCGCCGTTCCGGGAGTGCGCCAGGTCGTGCAGGTGCCGAGCGGCGTCGCCGTGGTGGCGGATCACTTCTGGGCGGCGACGACCGGCCGCAACGCGCTGAAGGTGGAGTGGGCGCCGGGGCCGGCAGCCGGTGTCGATACCGACGCCCTGCGCGCCGAGTACCTCGAGCTCGCAGGGACACCCGGCGCGACGGCCGACGAGACCGGGAACGTGGCCGAGGCGCTGGCCACAGCCTCGAAGACGATCGAGGGCCAGTTCTCCGTTCCCTACCTGGCGCACGCGCCGATGGAACCCCTCAACTGCACGGTGCGGATCGGGCCGGACGGATGCGAGATCTGGACCGGCACGCAGTTTCAGACCGTGGACCAGGGAGCGGCAGCTGCGATCCTCGGCCTCGCGCCGGAACAGGTGACGCTCCACACCACCTTCCTGGGCGGCGGATTCGGCCGGCGAGCGAACCCCGCGAACGACTTCGTCGCCGAAGCGGTGCACGTGGCGAAGGCCGCCGGAGCGCCGGTGAAGACGGTATGGACGAGGGAGAACGACACCAGGGGCGGATACTACCGTCCGGCGTTCGTGCACCGGGCCCGGCTGGGTCTCGGCGCTGACGGAGGCATCATCGCGTGGGACCACGTGGCGGTGGGCCAGTCGATCGTCACCGGTACCCTCTTCGAAGGCATGATCGGCGAGAACGGAATAGACCCGAATTCCGTCGAAGGCCTGATTGACTCGCCCTATCTGACGGGGGTTCCGAACAGGCGGATCGGCCTGCACACGCCTGCGCCGGGGGTCCCCGTGCTGTGGTGGCGCTCGGTGGGTCACACGCACACCGCCTTCGTGGTGGAGAGCATGGTGGACGAAGCGGCGCACGCCGCGGGGCGGGACCCGGTCGACTACCGGCGGACGCTGCTGGCCGACCATCCGCGTCAGCTGGGAGTGCTCGAGCTGGCGGCCGAGAAGGCGAAATGGGGCTCGCCGCTTCCCGCGGGACAGGCGCGCGGCGTGGCCATACACGAGTCGTTCGGGAGCTTCGTCGCCGAGGTCGCGGAGGTCTCGGTCGAGGACGACCGGATCCGCGTGCATCGGGTGGTCTGCGCGGTGGACTGCGGGGTGGCGGTCAACCCCGCGACCATAGCCGTCCAGCTGCAAGGCGCCGTCGCGTTCGGTCTCAGCGCCGCGCTGCACAGCTCGATCTCACTCAAGGAAGGGCGCGTGCAGGAGTCGAACTTCCACGACTACCAGGTGCTGCGGCTGAGCGAGATGCCCGCCGTGGAGACGTACATCGTGCCGAGCAAGGCGCCGCCGGGCGGAATCGGTGAACCGGGGACGCCGCCGATCGCCCCGGCCGTGGCGAACGCCGTATTCGCGCTCACGGGCCAGCGGCTGCGGGATCTGCCGCTGAAGCTGACGCTCCAGGGCTGAGAAGCGGATGGCGCCGGGCTGTCTTCTAGTCCGGCCCCTCTTCCCTGTCAGGGTCCCAGCCCTCTTCCCACTCCCGGATCATCTCGCGCTGCCTTTCCTCCATTTCCTTGATGAGTCGACGCGCCGCCCGCTCGTGTGGATCCTCGATAGGAAGCAGCCGCTCCGTGGCACGCACCTCGTAGTCGAACAGGAGTCGCCGCAGGTCCCCCAGGCGGGAGAGGATGAACGGCAGGGCGTCCGGGAGCCGGTTCTCCTTCTCGAGCCGCAGGATAAGGTCGGCGAACAGCACGAGCTCCAGCCGCACGCGCTCTTCGGACGGCGGTCCGCCGGGCTGTCCGCTCCGCGATCCTTCCTGCTCGTCGTCTTGCCTGTCGTCCGGCTCGTCCATCTGCGCGCTCCGTTCGCTCTGCCCGACGGACACAACAACGCATCTCGAGATTAGCAGAAGCGGTGGCCGGTGCGGAAGGACCCCAACGAAAACGGCCTGGTTACTGATAGGAAGCTATCTTCCCAATACCAACCGCGGCGTCCGGGACCTGCAGTCGAGGGTCCGGCGGGAGATCGATTTCGGCCTGATCGACGACTTCTTCAGCGGCCCAGGTCGCGCTCAGCGTGGCTCGCCGAACGGCCGCAGGGGGTGGCGTGTACCGCTCCGCCAG
>CANPVW010000111.1 GCA_947581745.1 Candidatus Benthicola azotiphorus | reverse complement strand
CTCCCGGCAGCGCGACTCCGCCCATCCCCACGGCCTTCACGACCAGCGGCTGCGCGGCTGCCTGACCGGTGGGACCCACCTGTCCGTTCCCCGAGACGATCGTCAGCGCTCCCGCCGCCGTGGCCTCGAGCGCGAAGGTGACCGACGACCCGCTCACCGAGGCTCGCACCTCGTAGGTCCCCGCGGCATCCCCGAGCGTGAACGACACCGAGGTGCGCCCATCGGCCCCGCTCGAAGTGCTCGTGGCGCTGAGACTCGAATTCGGGCCGGCCGCGGACGCCAGGGCCCAGGTCACGGTCCGACCGCTCACGGGACTCGCGGACTCGTCGTCCACCTGCACCGTGAGGGGCGCCGGCAGCGCCGCGCCCACCGCGCCCACCTGGTTGTCTCCACTCACGATGCTCAGGCTCAGGGTCGGACCCGGGTCGACAGGATCGTCACCGCATCCGGCCAGCGCCGTCGTCACCAGGAGGGCCAGGACCGCGCTGCGCAGTCTCGTCATGGGGTCGTCGCTCCATCGTTCTGTTTCGCGGGACCGCCTTCCGCGGTCCGCGCTGCGGGTATTCCGGCCAAATCCGGGCAATATCGGTGCCGCCGGCCGGTTTCTCCTCGACTGCCCCGGTCCGGGCCTGACGGACTCTTTGAACACGCCAGTGAATCGCGGGTTCCGGGCCGTCGCGCACCCCTGCGGCCCCGCGCCGGGCATCCGCCTTCCGCGCGGCGTCGAGATCGAGGAGGAGGGTCCTGTTTGCCGTGTTTTGCAAGGATGGCGGACGGCCCGCTCCAGGCTTCGTCCGAGGCTCACTGGAGGAGAATGGCGCTCGCGAGGCTGAGCAGGAGGAAGAAGCCCGACGTATCCGTGAGAGCCGTCAGGAAGACGGTGGACGCCGCCGCCGGATCCACTCCGACGCTCTCCAGGAAGGTGGGGATGAAGGCGCCGGCGAAGGAACCGATGATCAGGTTGCCCCACAGCGCGAGCAGGACCACGAGGCCGAACATGGCTCCCGCATCGAGGAGAAAGTGCCCGACCGCCGCGGCGACGAGCCCGATCACCAGACCGTTCACCAGGCCCACCGTCACCTCCTTGCGCACGACGCTCCAGCGCTCCTTGCGGGATTCGTCGGACAGAGCGATCCGGCGGATCGTCACGGCCAGCGCCTGCTGGCCGGAGTTGCCTCCGAGGCCCGCGATGATCGGCATCGCGACCGCGAGGGCCACGATCGCCTCGATCGTGCCCTGGTAGTGCCACACGACCATGGCCCCGATCGACGCCGTGACCAGGTTCACGAACAGCCACGGCAACCGGCTGCGGATCGCGTCGATCGTTCCGCCCCGTACTTCCTCTTCGTCGGAAACGGCCGCGAACCGGAAGATGTCCTCCGTGGCCTCCGCCTCGACCACGTCGATCACGTCATCGAACGTGATACGCCCCACGAGCCTTCCGAGCGAATCCACCACGCCCATGGAAGCGATGTTGTAGCGCGACAGCGCCTTCCCCACTTCCTCCTGGTCCGTGTCCACCGTGACGACCGCGAGGGGCTCCTCGGTGATCGTCTCGATCGGCGTGTCCGGATCCGCGATGACCAGGTCCCGGAGCGCGACGACGCCCCTGAAGGTGCCGTCCGGGTCGACCACGAAGATCGTGTAGAAATCGAAGTCTTCGTGCGCCTGCCGACGGATCTCCGCGATCGCCTCGGCCGCCGTGAGGCGGGTCGACACGGAGAGGACCTCGCGGGTCATGAGCCCGCCGGCCGACTCCTCCGGATACGTGAGGAGCTCCTCGATCTCGGCGGCTTCCTGGTCCCGCACGGCCGAAAGGACCCGGGCCTGCTGCGCTGGCTCCAGCTCGCCGATCACGTCCGCCGCGTCGTCGTCCGCCATCTCGTGGACGATCTCCGCCGCCCGCTCCGGCTTGAGCTGCAGGAGGAGCTCGCCGGGACGCTCCACGTCCTCCATCTCCGCCAGCGCGTCGGCGGCCAGGTCCGGCGGCATGTGCTGGAGGAGGGCGAGGCGCTGCACATCGTCCAGGCGCTCGACGAGATCCGCCATGTCGCTGGCGTGAACCGGCTCCAGGGCGACGCTCAATCCCTGGTAGTCCTGCGCCGCGAGCAGCTGCTGGACCTGGATCAGCACCTGTTCCAGCTGGTCGGTTCTGTCGCTCATGCGAGCTCCATTCCGGGATTCCGCTCAGGCGACTCCGGCACCGCGATCCCGGCGGAGAAGACCATCTTGAACCCCTCTTCGACGGTCATGTCGAGGCGCCGCACCCGATGTCTCGGAAGGAAGAGCATGAACCCGGACGCCGGATTGGGCACCGTGGGGAGGAACACGGCGACCGACGGTTCTCCGATCATCTCATCCACTTCGCGCGGGGCGCCCGCCGTCTCGAACACGAGGGAGTACGAACCGGGTGAAGGATACTCGATCAGGGCGCAGTGCCGGAAGAGCTTCTCTTCGCGCCGGAGTACGGCCTCGAACACGTTCGACGACGCGTTGTACAACCGGCTCACCACCGGGAGGCGGTTCGCGAGCCGATTCCACGCCTTGAGCGCCCTGCGGCCGACCGCCTTCTGCGAGATCCACCCCACCACGACCAGCAACACGACCAGCGCGACCAGGCCGAGGCCCTTCGGCTCGTAACCGCCGATCGGCGGCAGGTATTTCCCGACGATCGGATCGAGCCTCTCGAACAGCCAGGCGAGCACGAAGACCGTGAGGCTGATCGGCGCGATCACGATCAGCCCGGTGATGAGGTATCGTCGCAGTCGCTGCAGGACCTTCTGCATCTCGGCCCCCTGGGCTCTCGTTTCCGGTCGCGGGCAACCGGAAGCCTATCCCTCCGCCAGCGACCGCAGCAACTCCTCCTGGAGGACGAACATCGGCCCGGACATCCGGTTTTCGCCCTCCGGGTGCTCCATGCCGGTGACGTGGAGAGATCCGTGCACGACGAGGCGCAGCATCTCACGGACCTCTTCCTCACCGTGGACGGCGGCGTTCTCGGCCGCCACCTCCGGCGACAGGTAGACGTCCCCGAGGAGGCTCGGCCCGTCACCGAGGTCGAAGGCAATGACGTCCGTGGGCAGATCGCGCCCGAGGTACTCGCGGTTCAGCGCTCGGATCTCGTCCACGGTGACGAAGGTGTACGAGACTTCACCTTCCTCGCGTCCGCGCGACCGCAGGGCCGCCCTGGCGGCTCGCCTGAGGCGCGCCTCCTGATCGCGGAGGTCGGGCCATTCGTCGAGCCGGTTGAAGTGGAGGACGATCGCCATGGCGCGCGGCGCGGCGGTCAGGCCGGCGCCTCGCCGGTCTCCGTGCCGCCGGCCGGAGAGGGCTCGGGTTCGGCGACCGCGTGGACCCCCGACGGGTACTCGATCCTGCGATGGTACATCCCGATCAGGACCCGGGCGAACTCGGCCTTGGCGATCTCGAGGTCCCGCAGCGTGAGCGGACACTGGTCCAGCTGGTTCTCCACGATCCGCGCGTTGACGATCTGATCGATGGTGGAGCGGATTCGATCCGGAGTCGGGTCCTGCAGGACGCGCGTGGCGGACTCGATGCCGTCGGCCAGCATCACGACGGCCGTTTCCCGGCTTTGCGGCTTCGGCCCCGGATAGGCGAAATCCGACGGATCGAGGTCCAGGTCCGGCTCCGCCTCCCGCGCCTTGTCGAGAAAGAAGGAGATCGTCGTCGTGCCGTGGTGCTCGCGGATGAAGTCGTGGATCACCTTGGGGAGCCGGTGTTCCGACGCCATGCGCAGGCCGTCCTTCACGTGGTCGCGGATGATCGTCGCGCTCCGCCTGGGGGGCAGCCGGTCGTGGGGATTCCGGCCACGCGGCTGATTCTCCACGAAGAACTGCGGGTTCGCCATCTTGCCTATGTCGTGGTAGTAGACGCCCGCCCGGGCCAGCAGCGGGTTCGCCCCGATCCCGAGGCAGGCCGCTTCCGCCAGGTTGGCCACGTTGATCGAGTGCGCGTAGGTACCGGGTGCTTCGCGGGACAGCTCCCGAAGCAGCGGCGCGTTGAGATCGCTCAGCTCGAGCAGCGTCTGGTCGGTGGAGACGCCCGTGAGCTTTTCCAGCGCCGGAATGAACGCCGCCACCGCGAGCACTGTGCAGAGGGTCGCGCTGACGCCTCCCCAGAACAGCGCCGGAAGGATCTCGTGCGCCGGCAGGTTCCGCAGCAGGACCATCGCCAGTCCGGCCAGGAAGTAGGCCCCCGTCATCAGGGCGATGAGCACCCAGCCGTGACTGCGTCGGCGGACCCGGCCGATTCCGAGCGCCCCCGTGCTGCCGGCCGCGATCATCTTGAACGGAACGCTCACGGCGGCGAGCGCGAAGACCGATTCGCCGAACAGGACGATCTGCCCCCCCATGACTCCGGCCACCACGGCCACGGCGACGACCGCGATCAGGCCGTCGTACAGCGCGCCGATCAGCAGAGCCAGCAGAGCCACCGGAATCAGTTCGGACGGATAGCCCGCCTGCTGGATCAGGCTGCCGGAGACCATCACGATCGCCACCAGGCCCATGACGATCAGGTAGGCGCGAACATCCCGGTAGATCGCGGGACGGAACATGAACAGGACGGCCGCCAGCAGCGTGATCAGGATACCCGTGTACAGCGCGCTCCCGGCTCCGGCGAGGCGTCGGCTGGTGCTCCCCGCGAGGCCCCGGCTCACCAGCTCCGCGTTGTACGCGCGGAGTCGCTGCAGATCGCGACCGCTGACGCGCTCGTGGGCGCTCAGGATCCGCTCGCCCTCCAGGACCGCGCCGGCCACG
>CANPVW010000110.1 GCA_947581745.1 Candidatus Benthicola azotiphorus | reverse complement strand
TGCCCCCTATCGCGACGACGACGGACTTGCCCGCGAGACTCACGAAGCGCTCAATCCCCCGCGAGCTCGGGAACGGTCACGCCCTCGCCCGCCAGGTATCCCGCCACGTCGTCTCGTATGCGCCTCAGGCCCGCTACCGTATCCGCCTCGAATCGCACGACGATCACCGGCTGGGTGTTGCTCGCGCGGATGAGGGCCCACCCGTCCTCGAAGTCGACCCGAACTCCGTCGATGTCGTTTACTTCGTGACTCGCCCTGTAGTGTTCCACGGCTCGCGCCACGATGCTGAACTTCCGGTCCTCCGTGCACTCCACGCGGAGCTCGGGCGTGGATGGGTACGCCGGAATGGCCGCTGCGAGCTCCGAAAACGGCTTGCCGCTTCGTTGAACCAGGCCCGCCAGACGGGCAGCCGCGAAGATCGCATCATCGAAGCCGAAATAATTATCCGCAAAGCATATATGCCCGCTCATCTCACCTGCAATGGGAGATCCGGATTGCTTCATGCGTTCCTTGATCAGCGAGTGACCCGTCTTCCACATTACCGGAACGCCGCCCGCCCGCGCGACTAACTCCGGAAGCGCTTTCGAACACTTGACATCGAATACGATCTCGGCTCCAGGATACCTCGGAAGTGCGTCCAGCGCGTAGAGCAGCAGAAGGTGGTCGCCCCGCACGATCTCACCCCGCTCCGTCACGGCGCCGATGCGATCGGCGTCGCCATCGAGTCCCACACCGAGATCCGCCCCTGACGCCGTCACCCTTTCAATCAGATCCACCACGTTCGCGTCTACCGTCGGATCCGGGTGGTGATTCGGGAACGTGCCGTCCGACTCGCAGTACAGGCAGTCGACTTCGATCCCGGCCATCCGCAGGGCCTGCGGCGCGATCACGGATCCCGTTCCGTTGCCGCAGTCGAGAACCAGGCGAACGGGGCCGTCGACCCGGGCCCTGCGGCCCACCTCGGCCGCGTACCGCTCGAGAATCTCCACCGGCTGGTTACTGCCCGCGCCTTCCGAGTATCGGTCCGCCTCGATCAGCTCCCTCAGGTCCTGGATCGCCTCTCCATACAGGGACCGGTCGCCGACGATCATCTTGATCCCGTTGTATTCCGGCGGGTTGTGAGATCCCGTGATCTGAATCCCGCCGTCCGCGGCGAGCACGGAGGCCGCGTAATAGAGCGCGGGAGTGGGCACCGTCCCGACGAAGCGAACGTCGGATCCGGCTGCGTTCAGTCCCGCGGCCAGCGCCTCCGAAAGGTCCGGTCCGCTCGGCCGGTTGTCGTGCCCCACGACCACTACGGGCCGCTCCACATCCCGGCGCAACCGGGTCGCATACGCTCTTCCCACCGCCTCGGAAACATCCGTCGTCAGGTCGTCTCCGACGATTCCACGGATGTCGTATTCCCTGAAGATGGTACGCGAAACGTTCATTGGAACCCGCGATGAAGAGGAAACAGATCTTGAAATCGACCCCCGGCCGGCCGCCGCGGGCCGGAACGGGGCAGAGACCGGAGCGGCCCGGCTCTGCCCTCAATCTGTACTCGTTCCGGACACTCCCGTCGGTGCTCCCGGCTGGGAGAGCGGAACGACCCGACGCGGCGCAAGGTCCGCCCCCGCGAGCTCCGCCGTCCGGATCGCACGTCCCGGAAGCAGCCCGGCGACCAGGATCAACACGACCGCGACGACGGCAGCGATTCGGAACGCCGCCCCCGGAACCTCTGGAAGAGCCGCCCCTTCGGGTGCCTCCTCGAAGTACATCTTCCAGATCACCCGGAGATAATAGTAGTAGGAGACGAAGCTGGTGAGCACGAGGATCACCGCCAGCGTGACCTGACCCGCCTCGACCGCGGCAAGCAACAGGTACAGTTTGCCGATGAAGCCACCGGTCGGTGGAAACCCGGCCAGTGAGAGAAGGAAGACCACCATCGCGGCGCCGAGCAAGGGCCGGCGCCATCCCAGGCCCCTGAAGTCCGCGAGACTGCCCCGCGAATCCCCCTGCCCCGCCACCACTCCGACCACCGCGAAGGCCCCGAGCGTCATCACGGCGTACACGGCCAGGTAGAGGAGCGTCGCCGATCTTCCGACGGCCCCGCCCGACACGACCCCGACCATGAGGTACCCGGCGTGCGCTATCGACGAGTAGGCCAGCATCCGCTTCACGTTGTCTTCGGCCAGCGCGATCAGGTTCGGTACGATCATGGTGAGCACGGCGAGCCACCAGAGGACGACCATCCACACGGACGCCGCAGGCGCCAGCTCGACGGTCACGATGCGGATGAGCGCCGCGAACCCGGCCGCCTTGACTCCCGCCGCCATGAAACCGGTCACGGGCGTCGGGGCTCCCTCGTACGCGTCGGGCGTCCACATGTGAAACGGGACGGCGGACACCTTGAAACCAAATCCCACGACGACGAGCGCAACCCCCGCATGCAGGAGGAAGTTGCCATCCCGGGCCCCCCGAGCGACCTCCGAGGTCACCAGCGCCAGGTTGGTGCTCCCGGTGGCCCCGAACAGCAGAGCGATCCCGTACAGCAGAAATCCGCTCGCAAACGCGCCCATGAGGAAGTACTTGAGCGACCCTTCGGCCGACCTCGGATCCTTGCGGTCGAACCCGGTCAGGATGTAGACCGCGAGCGACATCAGCTCCACCGCCAGGAAGACGACGATCAGGTCGCGCGACCCCGCGAGCAACATCATCCCGATGGAGGCCGTGAGCATCAGGAAGTAGAACTCCCCTATGTTCAGGCCCTCCCGTTTGAGATAATCGAACGAGAACAGAAGCCCGAGCGCGGTGGCTCCGAGAATGACGAAGTTCGTGGCGACCCGGAAGGAATCCATCGCTATCATGGCGCTGCGCACCGGCACATCGAACCGCAGCAGGTAAGCATTCGCGACGAGGGCGATCAGTACGCCCGCGACCGCGGTCCACCGAACCCACGTCCGGCTCTGCACCGAACGAGCGCCTCGCTGGAAGACGTCGAGCGTCAGGACGAGGAGTCCCGTCACGGCGAGGACGACTTCGGGCAGCAGCGCCCACAGGTAGTCGATCTGAGAACTGAAGTCCAGGATCACCTATCTATCCTCTCAGTCTACTCATCGAGCCCGAGGATCGGCATGCGGTCGAATCGCATTTCCGATGTTCCCATCACCGCCGGAGCACTCACGGCCCGGCTCTGTATCTGGTCGATCAGGGCGTCCACCGAAGCGGCGGTTCGCGAGAGGAACGGCTGAGGGTACACGCCGATCAGAACGATCATGATGAGTGCCGGTGCCAGAACGAGACGTTCCCTCAATCCGATATCGGAAAGTGCCCGGTATTCTTCGCGATCGATCTCTCCATACAGCATCCGCTGAACCATCGGCAGCATGTACGCCGCGGCGAAGATAACCCCGGTCGCCGCGATGAACGCGGCCAGCGGATACCTCTGGAACGTGCCTACGAGGATCAGGAACTCCCCGATGAATCCGTTGGTGCCCGGGAGTCCGATCGAGCTCAGGGCGACCAGGAGAAACGACGCCGCGAACACCGGCATCACCTTCGCGATCCCTCCGAAGTCCTCGATCATGCGCGTGTGCCTTCTCTCGTACAGCATGCCGATGAGAAGGAACAGAGCGCCGGTCGAGATCCCGTGATTCACCATCTGCAGGATCCCGCCCTGAATCCCCTGGGTCGAGAGGGCGAACAAGCCCATCATCACGAAGCCGAGGTGGGCGATAGAAGTGTAGGCGATGAGCTTCTTCGCGTCCGGCTGCACGGCGGCGACCCACGCCCCGTACGTGATCCCGATCAGGCTGAGGACGAGGATCGTGCCCACGACCGGAGCGCTCGTCGCGGCGTGCGAGAAGAAGGGCATGGCAAATCGAAGGAACCCGTACGTGCCCATCTTGAGGAGCACTCCCGCCAGAATCACGCTGCCCGCCGTCGGGGCTTCCACGTGCGCGTCCGGGAGCCAGGTGTGCAGCGGAAACAGCGGCACCTTGATCGCGAAGGCCAGCGCGAACGCGAAGAACAGCATGAACTGCAGGTTGCGGGCGATCGGAAGCTGCACGAGGTCGTTGTACGCGAAGGTGACGACGCCGTACTGCTGATAGTAGAGATAGACGATCACCACGATCGCGACCAGCATGAGCAGCGATCCGATCGCCGTGAACAGGAAGAACTTCACGGCCGCGTAGATACGCCGCTGGCCACCCCAGACCCCGATGATGAAGTACATCGGGATCAGCATGATCTCCCAGAACAGGAAGAAGAGGAACAGGTCCAGCGAGACGAAGACCCCGATCATCGCGGCCAGCAGCACCATGAGCATCGAGTAGAAGGCGCGTTGATTTCGCTGGATGTACGAGTAGGATCCCAGAACCGCGAGCGGCGTGACGAACGTGGTCAGGAGCACCATCAGAATCGAGATCCCATCGACTCCGATCGTGTAGCCGATGCCCCACGCCTCGATCCACGGCACAGACACGTAGTTCTGCAGGGCGGCGGTCCCGGTACGGAAGCTCCAGAACAACGGCAGCGAAATCAGGAACGAGATCAGGCTCGTCAGAAAGGCCACGTGACGCGCCTGTTCCTCCCGCACCGCGAAGCAGGCCATGGCGCCCGCCAGCGGGAGGATCATCAGCAGGGTCAGGACCCAATGGCTCTCGAAGAAATTGCTCAAGGCTCTAATCGCTCGCTGTGTTCGTCACAGCAGGAGCAGCGCCAGGATCAGCACGGCCCCCGTCACGAACCAGAACATGTAGCCGGCCACCCTGCCTGTCTGGAACAGGCTGCCTACCCAGCCGACCATCCGGGTGCCGGACGCCAGCGTGTTCAACGTCCCGTCGATCACGCCCGCGTCCACGATCCGCCAGCATCCCCGCCACAACGCGAGAAGCGGTTTGATGATCACTCGATCATACAGCTCGTCGACGTACCACTTGTTGTACAGGATCCCCGCGAAGCCCGTGGGCGCCTCGGAGTCGGCGGCCGGCCGGTATCGCCGGTGCACCAGGGCCCTGAACGTCAGAATCACGACGGCCAGGGCGAGGAGCGTCGACATGATGGCCCATGTGGCCTCGCCTCCTCCAGCCGGCGATCCGTGCGCCTGGGCGAACCCGTGCTCCACCATCACTTCCCGGGCCGGTTCCATCACCGGTTCGAGCCAGTGATGAAGCGCGCCCACCGCCGGAAGCACCGGAAGTGCCTCCGGAATCTGGATCCACCCGCCGACTACCGAGAGGAAGGCCAGGATCGCGAGGGGCACCCACATGACAGCGGGCACTTCGCGGAGGTGGACCTTCGCGTCCGCCCCCGTCCGGTTCTCGCCATGAAACGTCAGCACCATCAGGCGGGTCATGTAGGCCGCCGTCAGGACGGCGGCGAGGAGAGACACGACCCAGAGAACCGAGTACCCGTACGATCCCGCGCTCCAGATGATCTCGTCCTTCGAGAAGAAGCCGGCGAACGGGAAGATCCCGGCGATCGCCAGGGTGCCTATCCACATCGTGGCCCAGGTGATCGGCATGACGCTCCTCAGGCCGCCATGATTCCGCATGTCGTTCGGGTCGTCGTGCCGATGGACTTTGTGCAGTGCC
The DNA here is from genome assembly GCA_947581745.1 of Candidatus Benthicola azotiphorus. Taxonomy (GTDB): domain Bacteria; phylum Gemmatimonadota; class Gemmatimonadetes; order Palauibacterales; family Palauibacteraceae; genus Benthicola; species Benthicola azotiphorus. Next base: position 167 of record CANPVW010000110.1, on the reverse strand, counting down.
TCGTGCATCGCGTGGATCACGGCTCCCGACCCCAGGAACAGCAGCGCCTTGAAGAACGCGTGCGTCATCAGGTGGAAGATCCCGGCGGTGAACGCCCCCACCCCCACAGCCAGGAACATGTACCCGAGCTGGGAAACCGTGCTGTAAGCCAGCACCTTCTTGATGTC
>CANPVW010000109.1 GCA_947581745.1 Candidatus Benthicola azotiphorus | reverse complement strand
CGGCGTGATCGAGTGCCTGCGACGGGATGGCGAACCGGATAGGAAAACGAAACCGGAGCGGGAGGGCCTCGTCGAGGGTCCCGCTCCGGTTCGGTCAGTGGCCTGACCTCACGCCCGGCGGCGCGGGCCGGGTCTGGCTACGCGCCGATCGACCGATCAGCCCTCGTCGTCCCCGTCCGCGTCGTCCGCCTTCATGTCGTGCTGGTGCGGCATGCCCTCGCCCTTCATCTCCCCCATGGTGCCGCTTCCGCCGTGCATCTTGCAGCTCATGGCGCCGTCGTCTCCGTCGGCGTCCATGCACTCGCAGTTCGCCATCATCTCCGCGTGGGCCTGCATCATCTGGTCGTGATCCATGCCTTCCGCCGAGTCGTCACCCTCGGGGTGATCCATTCCCTGCGCCTGGGTCATTCCTTCCGCGTGAGCCATGCCTTCCGCATTGGCTTCGCCCTCGGCCATGCCTTCCGCATGGGCCTCCATCATCTTCTCGCGCATCTCCTGCATGCACGGGCAGTCGCAGCCTCCTTCAGCGGCCTCGCCCATCATGCCCTTCTGAGACTGCATCATGTCCTTGTGAGACTGCATCATCTCTTTATGAGCCTGCATCATCTCGTTGTTCTTCGCCGCGGCCTCGTCTGCGGTCGCCGCCTGGTCCTTCGCAACGTCCGCGTCCTGCGCCGCCAGCGGCGTCGCGAAGACGACCAGCATGGCCAGGCCGGCCAGAGCAACCATCTTGCTTGTGTTCATTCGAATCCTCTCTACGTGTACAGCCTCGGTATGGCAGTCCGCGCGGGCGCGCGGTGTCTGTCAAGGTCAAGGGGGAAGATCGGGGCCCGACCCCCGCGGCGCCAGCCGGTGAGTGGAGCTTCGGCACCAGCCGCTGCCACGCCACCCGGTGATGCGAGCTGCGGCGCCTGCGGACCTCGGACGCCGCCCAACTGAACTCAGAGGGTCTCTTCGCGGGTGCGCTCGGGGTGGTCGGGAGGGCCCTGGATCTCGACTGGCAGCAACGACTTCACGATGCCTCCGCGCGTCTCCCACGCGTCGTACTCTTCGGCCATCTCGAGGTCCCAGTGACGCCCGATCGCGCGAAGGCGGTCCTCGAGCCAGTCGGGGTCGGGGAATTCCAGTTCGCGCTGGTAGTGGCGCGCCAGCTCCCGGATCTTCTCCCGGTAGGGCGTCGCGTCGATCGCCAGGGCCGGAAGCTGCGAGTGACGGTCGCGGTACGTGAACACCGGGACCGGCTTCCGGTTGGGAGACAGCGGATGAACGCAGCGTTTGATCCGGGCCAGGGTGATCGCATCCCGCACGATCTGTCCGGTCGCCTGGTGATCGGGGTGGCGGAGCCCGCGTCGCCAGGCGTAGCCCCATGTGAGGACCGCGTCCGGCTCGACTTCCGCGATCACCCGCGCCACGCGAGCCGCGGCCTCCGGCGTCGCCTGCACCCCCGTGTCGGGAAAGTCGAGAAAGCGCGTCTCCACACCGAGGATCTCGCCGGCGATGCGCCCGTGCTCCGTGCGCCGGCGAATGATCTCCTCGGCGGGTATCGGGCCCAGCGCCTCCGTCATCTCGCCGCGGGTCAGCCACAGGAGCACGACGCGATCGCCGCGCTCCACCTGGGCTCGCATGGCGGCCACCATGCCCACCTCGTCGTCGGGGTGGGCAAGGGCCACGAGAAGCGTCTGGGGAGTCTGGCTCTGTCCCGGTTCCGTCACTCCGTCACGCCCGCCGTGGAATCAGCGAAGGAACGTGAGGCGGACGCCGGCCGTCACCGGGATCACCCAGCCGTTGTCGAAATTGAATCCGAACACGCCCGTGTCCGCCGAGTCCAGCAGGATGAAGTAGGCCGTGCCGTTGACGAAGATGTTGAGCCACGGCTCCACCTGGTACCCGATCTTCATCCCGCCCTGGAACGCCGGGTAGGAGTTGTCGAACCCGACCGCCGGGTGTCCCGCATCGAACGTGTTGTCGACCTTCATGTTCATGATGCCGGCGCCGACGTTCAACATGAACGTGAACGGCATGCTCTGGTACCTGGGGGCGTTGAAGTTTACCTCGAAGCTGCCGCCGAAGAACATCAGGTCCTGCGGAGGCGACAGGAGGACTCCGAAGCCGTCCCGTCCGTCGTCCAGCTTCATGTAGTCGAAGTCGGCCCGGATCGCCCAGTTCGGATGGAAGTTCCACATGGCGCTGGCGCCGGCCATTCCGCCGATGTCCGTGATCGTGGCCATGTTGCCCGCGGGAAGGGCTACGCCGCCCCGCAAATCGACCGACACCTTGCCCGTCGCGGGCTGGGTGAGCCCGGCGCTGGGAATGGCGAACATGGCCAGAACTGCGAGAAGCACACCGTACTTCGTGGCGTTATGCAACGTTTCCTCCTGTGTTGGCGGGCCGCAAGAAGCCGCCTTCCGGACCCCGACGCACGCCGGATCGGCGCGTATTTCCGCCGTATCCGGCGTCATTGAAACCGAGACAGAACCACCCTCCGTCGTGCAGGAACCTTGCCAGTGCCGGGCGGCACGCCGGCGTGGGTCACTCATCCCCCGGAACGCCTTCTCCCACCACTCGCTTGGCGGAGCTTCCGGCCGGGATCACCTGACCCGTTTTCCAGCCGTTGATCTGCAGCACGGTCTCCAGGGTCACCGTCGATGGAAAGCGCTCGAAGAAGCGCTCGGCGGTCATCTCGTCCGGCACCCGCACGATCTCGAGCCTGCGGGGAGCCAGGTTGATCCACCGCTCCTCGTTCATCGGAGCGAAGCTCTCCAGCGAACGCTCGAAAGTGACCGCGTAGGTGCCCATCCGGGACGTGGGGGTGTATCCCATGAAGCGGAAGACGAGGTCTCCGTGCTTCACGAACAGCACCTCCCCGTCCAGCGTGCCCTGCTCAGTGGTCACCCGGAAGGTCCCCTGCACGGCGGGCAGTCCGTTGACGGTGCGGCTCCGGGCGCCCAGCCGCTCGATCCCCTGCTGGTCGAAGAAGGCGTTCGCCGCCTCTTCCGGGGTGCTGCCCTGGCCGAGCGTGACCTGCATGACGGCATCCTTGTCCGGTGACTGCGCGAGGACCGAAGTGGGCGCGTTCTGGCTGGCCCAGCCCTCGGGGAATCGGAACTGGAGCCGGAGCACGGGATGGACGAAGCGGCCCTCTACGAAGAAGCCCTGCGCCGGGTCCTTGCCGAACAGGAGTCCGTCGATGTGTCGCAGGTATTCGTCGCGCCGCACGATGCCGCCCTCGATCTGCGACTCGGCCAACCGCTGTTCCGCGGCGACCACCCTGTTTCCCGGGTCCGGGTGCGTGGACTGCCACTCCGGTATCGAACCGCCGGCGGCCTCCCGCTGGCGCTCCAGGATCTCGAACATGTCCACCGCACCCTGCGGGTCGTAGCCCAGCCGGGTCATGTAGCGGAATCCCAGCTCGTCGGACTGGCTCTCGTCATCGCGCCCGAACTTCAGGAACAGGATACCCAGGCCTCCGCTCAGCGCATCCCCGAACGGGCGCAGCTCCGGGACGAGTACGACCCCCGCCACGAGGCCGACCTGCATCAGCTGGGCGCGGCTGATCTGCTCGACGCTATGCCGCGCCGTGATGTGGCCGATCTCGTGCCCCAGCACCGAGGCCATCTCGGCCTCGCTGTTGAAGTAGGCCATGATCCCGCGGGCCAGGTAGACGGGGCCGCCCGGAAGCGCGAACGCGTTGATCACGGGATCGTCCACGATCTTGAACGACCACGGCAGGTCCGGGCGCTCGGATACAGCGGCCAGGGCCTGGCCGACCGAGTCCACGTAGGCCTGGAGCCCGGAATTTCCGTACAGCCCCATGCCCGCGTCCACCTCGGCCATGTACTGCTGGCCCATCTCGATTTCCTGACCCTCGCTGACGAGCGAGAACATGCGCCCGCCAGTGGCCGGGTTCACGGCGCATGCGCCGAGTGACAGCAGCGCGATCGCACCGCACGCGCGCGCGATACGGAACTGGGGTTCGTGGTAGCTCATGGTCGATCCCTGCTCAGTGATGCCGGGCTTCCCCCCGGCACGGTTCGGCGGCTTCCGTTGTCCATGACCGCTGAGACAAGATAGGCGATCCGTCGGCCGGCACCACGCCTCCCGTGGCGACTCGTACGGCTGAGCCGGTCTATGGCGCAACGGACGCCCGGCGTGAAGTATCCAATCAAGTCACGCACGTGGAGACGCACCATGAGTCCGTTCACCCTGGACGAGAGCAGCCGCCTGAGGTTCGCGAGCCGGTGGATCCGCCTCGGCGATCCCCCGCCCGAAGCCCTGCGTGACGCGCGCTTGCAGCTCCACTGGGCCGTGCAGCTTCTCGCCGCGTTCGGAGAGTCCTTCCTGCCCCACCGGCCGGACGAGAGCCACGCGGCCCTGACCTGGAGTCCCGAGCGGCGGGCGTTTCTGTCCGGAGAGACGGTGGATGGATCGGCCCTGCGCCTCGGACTGCAGCCGGGAGGGTTCGCGTACCGCCTGTTCGGACCGGGCCCGACGCAGTCCGAGCCCTTCTCGCTGACCGGCCGCACGCTGGCCCAGGCGGCCGAGTGGCTCGGGAGGGAGCTCACCTCCCGACTCGGGGCGGCAGGCAGCGACCTCGTGATTCCGACACCGGAGATTCAGGGCCACAGGGTCGGTCGTGGCGCACCGTTCGACGCGGCCCCGGCCGATCTCGCCGAGCTGGAACGCTGGTTCCACGACGCCTCGCTTCTGCTCGAGGACGTTGCGCGCGCGGAGGAGGGGGCTTCTCCGGTCCGCTGCTGGCCACGCCACTTCGACATCGCAGTTCTCATAGAGCTGGACGCGCAGACCGATCGGCCGGTTCCGCCGGACGAGGCCCGCTCGGTGGGGATCGGCATGACCCCCGGAGACGACTCGTACCCCGACCCGTACATCTACGTCAGTCCGTGGCCGCAACCGGAGGCGGCCGAGTTGCCGAAGCTCCAGCCTCCGGCCGTCTGGCACACGGAGGACTGGGTGGGAGCGGTGCTGAGCGCCCGGGACCTGATCGCCGCCGGCGACGAGACGTCACAGGCCACGCGCGCCGCGAGCTTCGCGCTGGCCTCGATCGCGGCCAGCCGGGCGCTGCTGAGGCGCTGAAGCGGATTTCAGGAACGCCCGAGCTGCCAGCGGCGCCACAGCAGGTAGATCGCCGGAATCACGATCAGCGTCAGAATCGTGGCGCT
>CANPVW010000108.1 GCA_947581745.1 Candidatus Benthicola azotiphorus | reverse complement strand
CGACGCCGGTTCCCTCGACGTAGGACACGATTCCGAGCCCCACGTGCCGCCCCTCGGATCGCGCTTCCGCACCCGGACCGGCCTCGAACCCGTCGTAGTCGATCATCTCGACGGCCCGGTCCATCGCCTCGGCGTAGTTGCCGCTGTCGTACACGAGGGGGGCGAAGTCCTGGTAGATGATCTCGTGGTCGTGCGGAAATTCGTCGGGCGTCAGGTAGTTGCGGCGCCGGATCTCGACGCGGTCGATGCCGAGCTCGTCGGCCGCGCGGTCCAGCAGGCGCTCCATCACGAACACCCCGTGCTGACGCCCGGCCCCGCGCACCGGTGTGCAGATCGGCTTGTTCGTGAACACCATCCGGAACTCGGTATGGTAGTGGGGCACCCGATACGGGCCGAGCAGGGTGCACTGCGTGTTGATCGGGATCGTCAGGCCGTACGGGTTGTACGCCCCGGTGTCACACAGGAAGACGTCGCGTACTCCGAGGATCCGCCCCTCCGCGTCGAGCGCCATCTCCGACTCGTGCACCTGGCCGCGCTCCTGCGTCGTGGCGAAGAAGCTCTCCTGCCGGTCCTCGATCCACTTCACCGGCCGGCCGAGCCGCATCGAGATCCACGGGATCAGCACTTCCTCCGGATAGAACATCATGATCTTCGGTCCGAAGCCGCCGCCGATGAACGGGGCGATCACCCGGACTTCGGACTGGGGGAGCCCGAGCATCGCGGCGAGCCCGTTGCGGATCGGAATCGGCGCCTGCGTGGTGTCCCACACCGTGAGCTCGCGGCTGCGGGCGTCCCAGTTGGCCACGACGCCCCGGTTCTCCATCGGGGCGGAAGCGCCGCGATCGTACACGAAGCTCCGCCGGATCAGGCGGTGCGCGCTCTGCTTCGCCGCTTCCCAGGATCCCTTCTCCTGGATCACGTGCGCGGCGAGGTTCGACTCCAGCTGCTCGTGGATCCGTGGGGCGTCCGGGGCCAGACCGGCTTCCAGGTCGGCGACCGGCGGAAGCGGATCGATGTCCACCTCCACGAGCGCCGCCGCGTCCTCCGCCTCGTAGCGGCTCCGCGCCACCACGACCGCAATGGGCTCGCCGACGTGCCGGACCCTGTCCCGGGCCAGCGGCACCTGCGTGGCGGCGTGAAATTCCAGCTTCCGGATCGGGGGAGGCGGGACAAGCAGCGGTCCCGGTTCCCAGTAGTCGCCGAGATCCCGCGCGGCGTAGGCCGCGACCACTCCCGGGCTCTCGAGCGCAGCGGAAAGGTCGACTCCGTTGAGGATGCCGTGCGCGTAGTCGCTCCGCACGAAAGCCGCGTGCAGCATTCCGTCGAGATGCACGTCGTCCACGAACAGGGCCTCGCCCGTCAGCAATCGGCGGTCCTCGTTGCGACGGGGAGAGGCGCCGATCTGATGTGGCCTGGCGGGCGACGTCGCCGGTGCGGCATCACCCGGTGGCGCATCTCCCGGCGCGAGGTGGTCCGCGGGATGCGGAGGGCGCCCGACCGTCGCGTCGCGGCTCACGTCCTCATCCTCTCCGCCGCCAGACGCACCGCCTTCACGATGTTCTGGTAGCCCGTGCAGCGGCACAGGTGGCCGGACAGGACCTCGCGGATCTGCTCCTCCTCCGGGTCCGGGTTCGCCTCCAGGAACGGCACGAGCGTCATCAGGATGCCGGGCGTGCAGAAGCCGCACTGCAGTCCGTGCGCTTCCCGGAAGGCGGCCTGCACCGGGTGAAGGTCGGCGTCGTCCGGATGCGGAATGCCCGATCCGTCCGACGGCGTCGCGAGGCCCTCGATCGTCGTGATCTCAGCGCCGTCCGCCTGCACGGCGAACATCAGGCAGGAGCGAACTGATTCTCCGTTCAGAAGCACGGTGCAGGCGCCGCACACGCCGTGCTCGCACCCGACGTGCGTCCCGGTCAGATGGAGCTCGTGCCTGAGGAAATCACTCAGGAGGAGGCGCGGCTCGACGGACCGGTCGCAGGCTTCACCGTTCACGGTCAATCGAATGGTCAGCGTCTCACCCAACCGCTACGCCCCAGTGCCGGAGTGCAGACGTGCGCCGCGGAGGCGCGGAAACACACTCCACAGAATAGCCAATGCGGGCTTTGGCCCGATAGGGCAGATCCCTCTTCCCGGACCGTCCGAAAAAGTGGGAAAATGGGAAAGTGGGCATTTCTCATACGGTCTCGAAAGGCATGCATCAATCCCACGGTCGGGCAGCCGGAGTTGCCCTCATCTCCCGAATCGGGCGATCTTGGACCGCCTGACCGAGGCCAGGATAGAGCGACAGACCGGGAGCGAAGTGATTCATGGCAGGTACCCCCGCCTACCAGAGGCTGTTTGCCGAACTGAAACGCCGGCGAGTGTTCAGGGTCACCGCCGTGTACGGCGCCGTGGCCTTCGTGGTCCTCCAGGCGGCCGACGTCCTCGTGCCGGCGCTCGCGCTCCCCGACTCGGTGACCCGGGGCGTCGCTCTCCTCCTCATCCTCGGGTTCCCGATCGCGCTGGTGATGGCCTGGGCATTCGAGATGACCCCGGAGGGCGTGAAGCGCACCGAGGCCGCCGACGAAGGGGAGATCGAGGCGATCGTGGCCGAGCCGCGGGCCCGCCGGTGGCCCAGCGGAGTGCTGGCGCTCGCAGGGATCAGCGCGCTGATCGTGGGCGCGTTCTTCGTCCTCCGCCCCGAGGTCAGCTTCCGCGGGCCGCGCGAGGTGGCGGCGGGGGAAGCCGGTCCCGCGATCGCGGTGCTGCCTTTCACGGTCAGCGGCCCGGAGGCGGAGTTCTGGCGTGAGGGGATGGCGAACACGCTCTCCACCAACCTCAACGGCCTGGCCGGCCTGCGTACCGTGTCGAGCCGGACGGTGCTCTCCCGCTGGGACCGGACGGTGGACGGCGCGGAGCCGCCGGATCTCGCTACCGCGCTCGACGTGGCGCGCCAGACCGGCGCGGCCTACGCGGTGGTGGGTGACCTGGTGGTAGCCGGCGACCGTACGCAGGTGTCGGCCGACCTGTACGATGTGCGGACCGGCGAGCAGCTCGGCCAGGCCCGGTCGGCCGGCTCGGTGGAGGGCGACAGCGCCTTCGCTCTGATCGACCGGTTCACGGTCGAGATCGCCCGGGTCGCCCCGACCCCCGAGGACGCCGTGGTCTCCTCGGCGGATCTTGCCCGGCTCACCACCACGTCCGTCGAGGCGCTCAAGGCCTACCTGGAGGGGGAGGCGTTCTTCCGCCGGTCCGACTTCGTGGCGGCGATCGATGCCTACCAGCGTGCGGTCGACCTCGATTCCACGTTCGCCATGGCCCATTACCGCCTTTCGAAGTCGTACGGCTGGGAGCGGGGATCCGGCGGATTCGAGGGGCACCATCTGACCGCTCTGCGGCTCGCCGACCGATTGCCCGACAGGGAGCGCACGCTGGTGGAGGGGAACGTGGCGTTCCTCCAGGGCCGGACCCGGGACGCGATCGAGATCCTGACGCAGGCCGTGCGCCGCCACC
>CANPVW010000107.1 GCA_947581745.1 Candidatus Benthicola azotiphorus | reverse complement strand
AGGTGCGGATCGGCCGTTCCCGCAACGACGTCGTCGCCACGGACACCCGCCTGTGGACGCTGGACGCCTGCCGCCGGATCGACGCGGCCGTGCGTAAGCTGCAGGAGGCGATGATCTCCACGGCGGAGCGGAGCGCCGAGCTCCCGTTCCCGGCCTACACGCACCTGCAGCGCGCCCAGCCGACGACGGCCGCCCACTGGCTGCTGTCGCATTTCTGGTCGCTGGCGCGCGGCCGGGACCGGATCGCCGACGCGAGGGCCCGGGTCTCGCTCCTGCCGCTCGGGGCAGCCGCGGGGACCGGTTCCACGGTCCCGGTGGACCGGGAGCGACTGGCGCGGACGCTGGGTTTCGCGGGCCTGTGCGAGAACTCGCTGGACGCCGTCGGAAGCCGGGACTGGGTCTCGGAGGTCCTGTACGCGTGGACCCAGCTCGCCAACGACCTGTCGCGGCTCGCCGAGGACCTGGTGCTTTACGCGAGTGCCGAGTTCGGGCTCGTGCGGCTGGATGACGCCTACAGCACGGGCTCCAGCCTGATGCCGCACAAGCGGAACCCGGACGGGGCCGAGCTGGCCCGGGCGCGCGGCGGCACGATGATCGGCGTGCTGGCCGGCTACCTGGCCTCGCTCAAGGGGCTGCCCACCGGATACAGCAAGGACCTGCAGGAGGACAAGCGGACCCTGTTCGGGGCGGAGGAAGCGCTCGCCGAGACGCTCGCGGTGCTCACCGGTACGGTCGGCACGATGACGTTCGACGCGGAGCGCGCGGCGGCGGCGATCGGCCCGGAGATGCTTGCCGCGGACGTGGCGGAGAGGCTGGCCGCGGGGGGAGTGCCGTTCCGGGCGGCGCACGAGGCGCTCGGGCGGCTGGTCGGACGGGCGGAAGCCCAGGGACGGCCTCTGTCGGACTACTCAGGAGAGGCGGCGGCCGAGGTGGATCCGCTCCTCGGGGCCGTGCGGCCGGAGTGGTGGGACGTCGGGGCGGCGCTGCGGCGGCGGTCCGTGGCGGGAGGCAGCGCGCCGTCGGCGGTGCAGGATCAGCTCGAAGAGGCCCGCGTCCGACTCGGTGACTGAGCAGGGCCTGACGGGTCGCTCAGGCGGGCTCGGTCGCGGGAGCCAGGCCGATGGCCGCCGGGTCCAGCCCTTCGAGGCGCAGGATGTTCTGCGCCGTCTCGCCGATCAGGCTGTCCGGGGTGGACGCGCCCGCCGTGAGGCCGATCTCCACCTTCCCCTCCGGGAGCCACTCCTTCTCCTCCCGCACGTCCAGCCCGCCCGCCGACTTGTAGGTGATGATCCCGGTCTCGACGTCGATGCCGCGCGCCGACTCGATGTGGTACGTGCGCGTGGACTCGGCGCACAGGGCGGCCAGGTGGTTCGTGTTGCTCGAATTGAAGCCTCCGACCACGATCATCGCGTCGGGCGGGTCCTTCATCATCTCCTTCACCGCGTCCTGGCGATCCTGCGTGGCGGAGCAGATCGTGTCGAAGCTCCGGAAGCGCTCCGGAAGCGCCTCCGACCCGTAGCGGTCCGACATCGCTTCCGCCAGCCGGGCCGCGATGGCGAGCGATTCCGACGCCAGCATCGTGGTCTGGTTCGCCACTCCGATCCGCTCCAGGTCGCGCGCCGGATCGAAGCCCTCCGACGCCCGGTCGACGAACCTCTTCCGGATCACGGATGCCTCGACCTCTCCCCGGATGAAGCCGCACACCAGCTCCGTCTCCGTCATGTCTCTCACCACCAGGTAGCGTCCCCCCGGATAGCGCAGGACCTGCGAGCTCGTCGCCCGAGTCTCCTCGTGGAAGTGCTTCCCGTGGATCACCGCCGTCAGCCCGTCCCGCGCGTAGCTCTCCACCCGCTTCCACACGTGAAGCACCGACCCGCAGGTCGTGTCGACCCGGATGCACCCGATCTGCCGCAGCGCCTCGAGGTCCTCGAGCTTGACGCCGAAGGCGGGAATGATCACCACGTCGTCCGCCTGCACGGCCGAGAAATCGAATCGTCCGTCCTCGTCGGGGAGCAGGAACCGGATCCCGCGGTCTTGCAGCTGCTGGTTGACGTGCGGGTTGTGGATGATCTCACCCACCAGGAAGATCCGGCGGTCCGCGAACTTGGCGCACGTCTCGTACGCGTACTCCACCGCCCGGTCCACGCCGTAGCAGAAGCCGAGGCTGCGGGCCATGCGGAACGTGAGTCGACCCACGGTCAGCCGGTAGTCGGCCGCCTTGATCGCCTGCACGAGCTCGCTCCCGTACGCCTCGGCCAGGAGCGGCTTCACCTCGGCCTTGAGACCGAGTCCGCGCCGGAAGTAGTTGTCTCCGTTCGCTTTCATCGTGCGCTATCGTAACCCGGGGCGAGCCGGGAGTTCAACTTCCGGCCAGCGCGTCTACCAGGAACGCGGCGGCGCGGTCGGTCAGGAGGACGGGTCCGGGGTCCTTCTCCATCGCACCCGCAGACGACCCGCCGCGCGTCCACGCGCCCGGCCGTCCGACCAGCGCCCGCGCGAGGAGCCGTGCCTTCTCCGGCCCCCGGGTCCACGCCCGGACCGTGACGCTGTCGCACTCCGCGTCCCGTATCTTCCGCCCGATTTCCGCGTACACCAGCGCCGCCGCCCGGATCGCCGGCCGGCAGCGGGCAGGCAGGTCCTCGATCCCCGGCCAAGCGGCCGCGTACAGGTCGTCGGCATCCTCCAGCAGCGATCGCACGGCGTTTCGCACGGGGGCACTGGGCTCGGGCGCGCTCAGCCACGTCGCGGGCTCGAGGCCGGCGGCTCGCAGCGGTTCCAGGGGCAGGTACAGACGGCCCGTCCGGGCGTCCTCTCCCACGTCGCGCGCGATGTTCGTGAGCTGCATCGCCGCCCCGAGCCGGCACGCCGCCCGCACGGTGCCGGGGCCCCGGCGGTCCATCACGGCCGCCATCATCGCCCCCACGGTTGAGCCGACGCGCACACAGTAGTCGATCGCCTCCGCCCGGTTCTCGTACCGCCGGCCGGCGACGTCCCACTCGAACCCCTCCAGCATCGCCTCGGGCACGTCGCGCGAGATCCGGCACCGGAAGACGGCGTCGGAGAAGGCCCGCTCCACCGGGCCCTCGGGACGACCGGCGTACACCCGCTCCAGCCCGGCCCGGATCCCCTGCAGCGCCTCGGCGGGCCGGTCCGTCCGGTCCACCGCGTGGTCCGCCACCCGGCACCACGCGTACACGGCGCCCGCGTCGGCGCGCACCGCGGACGGGAGGAGCAGAGAAGCGGCGTGAAAGCTCCTCGAGCCCTCGCGCAGCAGCCTCCGGCCGACCAGCCGGTCTTCGGCCAGCGTCGCCTCGGGCGTCGGCGGCCCCTCCGCGCTCACCGGCCGGCCACCGGGTCGGGCACCACGGCGTCCAGCACCCGCGCGGAGGACAGCACGCCCGGCACGCCGGCTCCCGGGTGCGTGCCGGCGCCGACCAGGTAGAGGCCCTGCACTTCCTCGCTCCGGTTGTGGGGCCGGAACCAGGCGCTCTGGCGGAGGATCGGCTCGAAGCTGAACGCGGCGCCACGGAACGCCAGCAGCTCGTCCCGGAAGTCGAGTGGAGTCATCACTCGCGAGGTCACGATCTCGTCCTTCAGGCCCGGCAGGACCGTGTCCGACAGGTGCGCCTCGATCGCCCGCCGGTACGGCTCCGCGCGCTCCGTCCAGTCCACGTCCGCCTCGAGGTTCGGCACCGGAGACAGCACGTAGAACGCGTCCATCCCTTGCGGGGCGAGGGACGGATCGGTGGCCGTCGGACGGTGCAGGTAGAGGCTGAAGTCCGGTGCCAGCCGCGCCCCGAAGATGTCATCCAGCAGCTCCCGGTAGCGCGGACCGAGCAGGATCGAGTGGTGCGCCACGTCCGGATACGTGCGGCGGGTCCCGAAGTACCACACGAACAGCCCCATCGAGTAGCGGGCCGTTTCGAGCTTCCGATCGGTCCACCGGCGGCGGGCCGAGGCCGGCACCAGGTAGCGGTAGGTCCACGCCGAGTCGGCGTTGGACACGACCACGTCGGCCTCGATCGTTTCTCCGTCCGCCAGCTTCACACCGCGGGCCCTGCCTTCCTCCACCACGATCCCGGTCACCTCGGCGTTCAGCCGCAGCTCGCCGCCCAGCCCGTCGATCAGGCCCAGCAAGCCTCGCACGAGCGCGCCCGTGCCCCCGATCGGGAAGTGCACGCCCCATTCGCGCTCCAGGTACGCGATCAGCGTGTAGATCGACGTCGTGGCGAACGGATTGCCGCCCACGAGCAGCGGGTGGAAGCTGAGGACCTGCCTCAGCTTCGGGTGCCGGACGAACTTCGACACCAGCCGGTACACGGTGAGCTGGCTCTGAAGCCGCACCATGTCGGGCACGATGCGCGCCATGTCCCAGGCGGAATCGAATGGCACGTGTCCTAGCCGCGTGAAGCCGGTGGCGAAGATCCGCTCGCTCATCGCCAGGAAGCGCTCGTACCCGGCCTCGTCTTCTGGCGAGAAGCGGCGGATCTCACGCCGCATCAGGTCCGCGTCGCCCGAATAGTCGAACACGTCCCCGTCGTCGAACCGGATCCGGTAGAACGGGTGCACGGCCCGAAGGTCCACGTCGTCCTCGAGGCGCCGCCCGCACAGCTCCCACAGCTCCTCGAACAGGAACGGAGCCGTGATCACGGTGGGCCCGGCGTCGAACGTGAAGCCGTCCTGCTCGAACACGCGGGCCCGCCCCCCCGGCTGGTCGAGACGCTCGAGGATCGTCACCCGGTATCCGCGCGCCCCGAGTCGGACCGCGGCGGCCAGGCCGCCGAAGCCGGACCCGATGATGATGGCCCGCGCCTTTCCGTCCGTGTCTCCGACCAGTGTCTCCGCCCCTTATCCCTGCGGTTCGTTCGCGTCCGGCTCGCGGCACGCAATCTACTGCCGGACCTGAGTGCTCCCAAACGAGGTCGCCGGGGTAACGTTGCACGGACGGGTGTGCGCGGGTAGCGTCGCCGGAACGTCAACAGCGGAATCGAAATGAACCACCGAGCTCGCGCGACAGTCCTCTGCCTGGCCCTCCTCGCCGGCTGGCCGGCGCCCGGCGCGGCCCAGGAGCTCGTCTCCCTCGTGCCGCCGGGGCTCTACGCCAGCCGCCAGTACGTCTCCAGCCGGGCCATGACCCGGCCCGACAACCGCTACCTGCGAGTGCGGACCACCGGCATCCTGCTGCACCGGGTGATCGCCTCGGAGGACGGCCTCGCGGTCGAGTCCCGCTACTGCTCGATCGAGCAGGAGCCTCTCGGCAAGGTGCGCACGTCGATCGGCCCGGGTTTCGTGTCCGCCATTCCGGCCTGGGTGTCCCCTTTGACCGCGGACCCGGATGGCGGACCGGCCGGCGTGCGGATCGCGCGGCACACCGTGGTGCTCGGCGCCCACCTCGTCGACCCGGAGAACGACCGCCTTCCCACGGAGGAGGACGATCCGCGCGTCACGGACCCAGACGGCGACGGAAACCCGGGCGTGACCGTGGATGTGAGCGGCTTCGTGAGCGGACAGGTCTACCTCGTGCAGCGGCTCGTCCGCGGACTGCGCGGGACCGCCGGCCCCGGAGGCCGGATGACCGGCACCGTGGAGGGAGCCGGCGACCAGGTGGTGATCGGCGCGTCGAGCGGCATCCTCAAGACGTTCACGCCCGATTTCGAGTACAACCCGGACCCGAAGCGCAACACGTTCGTCTGGGTGCCGGTGCCGGAGGACGCGACCTGCGCGAGCGTGCTCGCCGGACGCGACAGCCTGTTCGGGGAGGACTGACGCGGTGGACGCGGACGTCCTGATCGTCGGTGCCGGCTGCGCCGGCCTCAGCCTCGCGGTGCGGCTTCTCGAGTCCACCGGATCCGAGCTCGACATCCTCCTCGTGGATCGGCGCGAGGTCCACGTGCGCGATCGCACCTGGTGTTACTGGTCCGGGCCCGACCATCCGTTCCAGGCCGCGGTGCGGCAGTCGTGGCACCGCTGGAGGATCCTCACCGCCGGGGACGAGGTGGAGCGCGGCTCGCGTTCGGTCGCCTATCGCTGCATCCCGGCCGACGCGTTCTACAAGCTCGCGCTGGAGCGCCTCGGGCGGAGCTCGAACGTGAGGCTGCTGCGCGGCGTCACGGTGGAGGGGTTCCGCGAGATCGACGGCGGCGTGGCTGCCCTCACCCCGGACGGCGAGCTGTCGGCGCGCCGGGCGTACGACGGCCGCCCTCCCGACGCGACCCCGGTACCCGCCGGCGAGATCCACTGGGTGCAGCACTTCGTGGGACTCGAGGTCGAGACGGACCGGCCCGCCTTCGATCCATCCATCGCGACGCTCATGGACTTCCGCGTCATGGACGGACCGGACATCCGGTTCATGTACGTGCTGCCCCTGAGCGACCGCACCGCCCTCGTGGAGGACACGTTCTTCGGCGGCGAGCCGCGCCCCGAGCGCGAGTACGTCGAGTCGATCCGGAGCTATCTCTCCGGAAGACTCGGCGTGGACCGGTTCAACGAGCGGCACCGAGAGAAGGGCGCCATTCCTATGAGCACCGTGCCAACCCCGCCCTCGAGGATCGGGCGCGTCACGCACATCGGCGTGCGGGCCGGCCTCGCCCGTCCGGCCACCGGGTACGCGTTCCTCGCCATCCAGGGACATTCCCGGCGCCTCGCGGTGCAGGCCGCGCGAGCCGGCCTTGACCGCCCGCTGTCGCCGGGCCGTCCGTATCCGAGGGCGACGGCGTTCCTGGACCGGGTGTTCCTCTCCTACCTCGATCGCGAGCCGGAAGCGGCACCGGAGATGTTCCTGCGTATGTTCGAGGGCGTGGCGCCGGAGCGCATGGCCCGCTTCCTGTTCGACGGCGGGTCGCGCTCCGACCGGCTTGCCGTGATGCGCTCCTTGCCCGCCCGGCCGCTCGTGGGGCAGGCGCTCCGCAGCCTCGGCCCGGCGCTGCGGGACACGACGCGGAGAACCTGATGCCGAAACTGAAGACGCTCGGACACCCCCTGTCGGCCCTGCCCGCGGAGCTTCCTCCCGAGCTGCGCGGACCGGACTGGGTGCAGGCCAATCCGCATCGCATCGAGCGCGAGCTGCGGACGGCGCTCGCCCTGCCGTCCGGCGGGTGGTACGTGCTCGACGCTAGCCGTTCCATCGGATCGAGGCCCCGCCGCTACTGGGTCGAGGGCCGCGAGCTGGTGGCGTGGCGCGCCAACCGGGAGATCCGCGTGGCCCCCAACGCCTGCCCGCACATGGGCGCCTCGCTGGCCGACGGCCTGGTGCGCGACGGCCGGATCGTCTGCCCGTGGCACGGTCTCGAGCTCGGGTCGGACCGGCACGGTGCCTGGTGTCCGTTGGCCGCGCACGACGATGGGGTCCTGTGCTGGGTGCGCGTCGATCCTCTTCCGGGCGATGCCGGCGAGCACGACCCGCCGACCCCGAGGCCCGTCCTCTCCGCCCGGCCCGACACGTTCATCGACTCGGTGATGCGGATGGAAGCCGACTGCGAGCCGCGCGACGTGATCGCCAACCGGCTGGACCCGTGGCACGGCGTCTACTACCACCCTCACACTTTCAAGCGCCTCAAGGTGATCGGGGTGGAAGGCGGCCGGCTCCTCGTGCGGGTGGTATACGGGATCACCGACCGGCTGGGGATCGAGGTGGACGCGACGTTCCACTGCCCGGACCCGCGCACCATCACCATGACGATCGTCGGAGGGGAGGGCACGGGCTCGGTGGTGGAGACGCACGCGACGCCCCTCCGCGAAGGCCGTTCGGCGATCGTCGAGGCCACCCTGGCGACGTCGGAACGTCCGGGATTCAGGCGCGCGATCCGGGCCGCAGGGCTCATCCGACCGTTCATCCTCAGGTCGCAGCGCAAGCTGTGGGTGGAGGACGCGGCCTACGCCGAGCGACGGTATGCCCTGCGGAGCGGGCGCGTTCCGGCCGCCGGACGTGCCCTGAAGATGCCGTCAGCGACGGCGGGCGAGCGGACCGAGCCGGGGAACTGACCAGATCGGCTCCGGCCGCACGTCCCACCGGCCGAGCAGGTGGTTGGCGGCCAGGAAGCCCGACGCGGCCGCCCGCTCCATGAGGGCGGTGGGGAACGGGAGGCGGACGAAGTCCCCCGCGAGCGCCACGCCTTCCGCCGGAGTCCCGATTCCAGGCCGGTGGGCGTCGCCACCCGGCGGGAAGGCCGGGCAGTCGCGGTCCAGGCGGAACGTCTCGTGCACCACGCGTGCGTCCCGCGTCTCCGGGTACAGGTCGTGCAGCCCCTCCAGCATGCTCGCGCGCAGCTCCGCCTCGCCCACCTCCTCGGGCACTGCGTAGGCGTGCAGCTCCACCACGGATCCCCCGGCGGAGTCGGCCCAGCGCCGGCTCTCGTCCTCGAACGTCTCGTACACGGAAATGTTGTCGAGGAAGGGATATCCGGCAGTGCCCGCGAACGGCGGACGGTCGGGTCTCACAGGGCGATCGAGCCACAGTCGCCATACGGCGAACGGGAGCGTGAGCTCCAGGCCCGCTACGTCTCTCCTCCACGCCGGGTCGCCGAGGTCCGGTGAGGAGGCGACGATCCGCTGCAGGCCCGGTACGTTGGCGGCCAGAACGACGAGGTCCGCTCCGTCCACTTCTGCCGCGTCCGCGCACCGGACCCTCCAGCCGGCCGGTTCCGCTCCGGTGTCCCGCCTGGCGCTCCCGGCCTCGATCGCCGTGATCTGCGTGCCGAGCCGGAACCGGACGCCCAGGCCCTCGAGGTACGCGCGGAACGGGGTCCACAGGGACGTCTCGAACTCGTCGTCCAGCACGTCGAACACCAGGCCCTCCGGGTTCGCCATGAAGTAGAAGTGAAACATCATCAGCAGGTCCGCGGCCGACATCTCCTCTTCCGGATTGAAGAACGAGTGCGAGAACACGTCGAACATCATCCGGCGGGCCGCAGGCGGGAAACGGAGCGAGTCGAGGTACTCGCGCGCCGTGGTCCCGTCGTGCCGCAGGTACGTGCCCTCCGGGTCGAACTTCAGCATCTCGAGCGCCGCCAGGCCGTTCACCCTCAGCAGGTCCCGGTACCGGAAGGTGTCCGCCCGGCGGACCAGGGAGATGATGTTCCAGGGGGGGCGGGACGGAAGGGCCTCGAACGACTGCACGGCGCCGCCGGGAGCGAGGACCGGGTAGTCCCGCAGCCGCGTCAGGCGGCCCAGGTCCGGGTCCACGCGGCGCAGCAGCTCCCGCAGGTTGTAGTACTGGCGGAAGAATGCGTGGAAGCCGCGTTCCATCCGGAGCTCCGTGCCGTCCGGCAGCCGCTCGGTCCAGGTGCGCAGGCGGCCCCCGAGCGAAGCCTCGCGCTCCACTACCGTCACCCCGACTCCGCGCTCGGCCAGCACGCACGCCGCGGCGATCCCCGCCAGGCCTCCGCCCACCACGACGGCCGTCGCGCCTTCGGGCGCCCGCTCCCTCCCGCCCGGCCGCTGCGCGAACGGCCGACGTCCGTCGGACCCCCGCGTCACGCGGATGCCTCCGGCCGGCGGCCGAGGAACGAGTGGACGATTCCCCTCTGCCACCCGTCCATCGGCTCCGTCCGCACGTCCGTGAACCCCGCCCTGCGGAGGCGCGCCTCGAAAGCCCCCACGCCGTCGAACTCGAGCACGCTCCGTCGCAGGTACCGGTAGATCCGGGTCGTGCCCGAAGTCAGGAAGCCGCCGGGGATGATCACGCCCAGCGACACGGCGTTCCACGTCGCCCGAGCCCGGCTCGAGTCCGTCACGGAGTACTCGTGGAAACAGATCGCTCCCCCCGGCTTCAGCAGCCCCAGCAGGTTCTCGAGGCAGCGGTCCGGATCGCTCATGTTCCGGATCCCGTACGCCATCAGTATCGCGTCGAACGGGCCCTCGATCCCCGACGCCCGGGGGTCCATCGCGTCGGCCCGGAGCAGCCGGACGCGGCCATCCGGGAGGCGGCGGGCAGCCTCGGCCAGCATGCCGCTGGAAGCGTCTGCCGCGGTCACGCGGACCTGAGGGTGCTCGGACAGGATCGCTCGTGTCGAGGCCCCGGTGCCGCAGCAAAGGTCCAGCATCTCACCGCCCGGAGGCACCTCGAGGCGCGCCGCGCTCAGACGGAGGTGGCGCCGGTAGCCCGGGTTGAGGCCCGTGAGCAACTCGTAGCTGCGGGCCACCCGGTCGAACTCGCGGGGCACATCGGCCTTCGCCATTCCTGCGCTCACAGGGCGTCTCCCGGCGGCGGCAGCCTCACGTCAGTGCTCCAGCCCGACGACCCGGTAGCGCTCGGCGGGCCCGTCCCACTGCAGGTACACCGTCGCGGCCCTTCCGCCCGCTCCGTCCCGCGTGATCTCGACCTCGAGCGTGGCGAGGGTCCCGTCCGCTCCGTCCGGTGCCGGCATCGAGGCCCGCGCCCCTCGCTCGCCGGCCCCGGCCCCCGTCGGCCGGATCGCCAGCTCCTGCGCCGACCCCTCCGTCGCGCCGACCGTTCCCTCCCAGCGGCGCCCCAGCGCTTCGTGGCGCAGCCTCCAGCGGTAGGACGTCCCCTCCGCGTTCCACGCCCCATCCCGAATCCCGAAGTCTTCGAACGCGAGCCCGAAGCCGGGTCCTGCGCCAGGAGCCGGGATCACCTCCGGACGCTCCACCGGCGACACCTCGCCGTACCAGTGCTCCACGATCCGGTCCCGCCGGTACCGCAGCATCGCGGCCAGGGTGTCCGCCGCGAACGCGCCCGGCAGCTGGCCCCCGTCCACCGCGGCCCGGATCTGCTCGTCGGTGAACGACCCGACCAGCTTCGCTCCCCAGTAGGCGTCGCGCGCCGTCATGTTCACGAACGCCTGGTTCGGCCAGTTCGCCTTCCAGCCGGCCGGATCGAAGCTCTCGACCTGCATCCAGCCGATCGAGGGGTCGATGACCGTGTGCGGCTGGTCCTCCCACCCCTGTCGGTAGAAGCCGAGCGTGAAGATGCGCGCCGTGGTGGGCCACAGGTCGAAGTTGTACTCCTCGCCCTCCCGCGGGTAATGCGGGCGGATCGTCCCGCTCCCGAGGGTCGCCGCGAAGTCGATCAGGTAGTGGCGCACGTACCCCGGATCGACGAACGCGTCCATCGTATTCGCGAAACGCATGTCCACGTGGTTCACCCAGGCCGACACGACGTACAGCCCTCGCAGATCGCGGCGGTGCTCGTGCGCGTACCAGTCGTTCGGGTCGTCGGCGCGCGTCCCCGAGAAGTGGAAGGGACCGAGCGGTGGACCGGCCACGTACCGGCTGGCCACTGCCAGGAAGCGCCCGTCGGGCAGCGTGTCCACCCGGGAGAGGATCTCGTCCACCAGCCCCTCCTCCAGCGGGTGCTCCACGAACTCCGCGTCCTGGTAGGTCGCGCCCTCCTTCACCCCCGTGATCTGGTCGCGGCGAAAGCGGAAGATGTAATCCTCCGGGACGTGGTAGCCCGCCGCGTACAGCAGCCGGTTCGAGATCACGCCGGCCGCGCTGCTGAGGTACTGGAAGCCCTTCGGGTCGAACTTCACCACGTAGCGGACGCCGCGGACATCTTCGATGTGGAAGCCGGGCGAGATGCCCTGCAGCTTGGCCTGCGTCAGAAGGATCGGGCCGGTCGTGTCGGGGCCGGCATCGGTGGTCGGCCCCCGGTATGTCTCCTCCGGGGTCAGTCGCCGCGCGTCGTTCCGGTGCTCGAACCACGCCGAGCTCACCACGTCGTCCATCCGGGTGACGTTGAGCGCCTCGTGGCTCCGGCCTGCCAGTCGACGGACGCTGACCCCTTTCGCCACCTGGCCGCTGACCGCGTCGTGGATCAGCAGCGGCGCCTCGAGCGGCTCACGGTACTCCGGCTCGGGGATCGGGAGGGTGTCGGCCCAGGCGACCGGCTCGGGACGCAGGGGCACCGGCGCCTGCTTCGCGCACGCGGCGAGGCCGGAGAGCGCGGCGAAGGCCGCGAGCGCGCCGGGCAGGGGCCTCGGAAGCGGCCCACGCGTCCGCGTCAGAAGGGCCATGATCCCCGGATCCCCGCCGTGGCGCCCTCGGAGCTGAAGCCCAGGTACGCCAGGCCCATGAGGCTCGTCGGGCGGCTGAGCCGCAGGCCGAGACCGTAGGACGGGTGCCAGTCGCGGCCCTCGATCTCGCCCAGCGATTCGCCCACCGCGCCGTAGTGGAAGAACAGGAAGGTCTCCGCCCGCATCCGGCCGTGCAGCTCCCGCCATACTTCGAAACGGTACTCGGACATCAGCGACAGCATGTCGTTGTCCCGGAAGCGGCTCGACGGGAAGCCGAGCGAGCTGCGGCTTCCGCCCAGCGTCGAGAGATGGTAGAACGGCACCCCCTGTCCCCCGTCGTCCCTCGCCACGTCGGTGATCATTCGGAACGCGAGCTGCTGCTGCCGGTTGATCGGCAGGTACGTCTGGACGAACGCCGTGAACAGGCGGAAGTCCGAGTCCGTGTCATCGAGGCCGAAGAACGACCGTCCCGCGAGCCCGAGGGCGACGCCGTGTTGCTGAAACCCCTGGAACTTCGTCAGGTCCAGCGTGCCGGCGAGCTCGAACCGCACGTAGTCGGTGGACTCGTCCGCCCCGAACAGCGAGCCGGGCGGCAGCCCGTCGAACAGGGAGTTCGAGCTGCCCACGGGGTCGCCGACGTCGTTGTGCTCGTAGGCCGCGCCGGCCGCGAACACCAGTGACGGGCCGACCGCCAGGCCGGTTCTCGCCACCACGTCCCACCAGTCGCGGCGATAGAACGTCCGGTCTTCGGCCTTCGTATCGGGACCGATGCCGTAGAACGGCGTCTGGGCGTCGCGCTGCCATTTCACCTCGGAGGTCAGCCACGTCGCGCCGCGGCGCAGGATGAAGCCGGTCCGGTACCGCTGCGACAGCCGGCGCGACACTGCCGCGTGGGCGTAGAACGGGTAGTAGCGATCGAACTGGAGCTCCAGCGCCGCGGCGCTCCGGGGCCCGATGGTGGTCCGGATCATCGGTTTCAGGCCCCAGTCCGAGGCGGACCGGTAGGCCTTGACGATGCCGCTCGGAGGTCGGGGGGCGGTGAGCTCGCCCACCAGCCAGGCCGGAAACCGCACCAGCACGAGGTCGAGCGGCCATCCGATCAGTTTGAGCGGAAACTCGACCACGTCCACCCAGTCCGCGGGGTACTGGCCCGGCGGGCGCTGCAGGGTGTCCCGGATCGCCTCCGCTTCCGCGGGAGTCACAGGGCCCGACCGGATGGTATCCGTCGTCGCCCGGGAATCGGACGGCGGGGGGTCCGTCTCCTGTGCCCGGGCCCCGGCCGGAGCCACGCCCTGCGCGAG
>CANPVW010000106.1 GCA_947581745.1 Candidatus Benthicola azotiphorus | reverse complement strand
GAAATCTCACCTTCCGGAGCCCGGGCCCTGTTCTCGGCCCGCGGGGAGATATGGACCGTGCCCGCCGAGAACGGACGCACCCGCAACCTCACCCGGACCCAGGGCGTCCGGGAAATGTCGCCGGCCTGGTCGCCCGATGGGCGCTGGATCGCCTACCTCGGCGACGCCACGGGCGAGTATGAGCTCTACGTGCGAAGCCGCGATGGCTCGGGTGACGAGCGCCGGGTCACGACCGGCGGAGATGTCTGGAAGTTCGCCCCCGTGTGGTCGCCGGACAGCAGGAAGCTGGCCTTCGGGGACAAGGACCAGCGCCTCCGGTACGTGGACGTGGCTACCGGCGGCGTGGTGGATGTGGACCGCAGCTCGACGAACGACATCACCACCTGTACCTGGTCCCCGGACAGCCGCTGGATCGCCTACACGAAGACGGGCGACACCCGGATGCAGGAGATCTGGGTCTATTCCCTCGACAGCGGCGAGGCCCGGCTGCTCACGGACCCGATGGTCACCAGCTACGCCCCCGCTTTCGATCCCGAGGGTCGCTACCTCTACTTCCTGTCGAACCGGGACATGAACCTCACCTTCTCCGGCTGGGAGTTCGCGTACGTGTATACGGGCCCGACTCGCCTGTACGTGGGGACGCTCCACCCCGACATCGAACGGCCCTTCCAGCCGAAGAGCGATGACGAGGAGCCCGACGGGAAGGCCGAGGAGGCGGGGGACGGGAACGGGAGCAAGGCCCCGGACGCGAAGAAGGACGCGAAGGAGCGGACGGACCCGATTGGCTTCCAGGTCGACGGTTTCGAGTCTCGGGTCGTAGCCGTTCCCGGGCCCTCGGGGAACTACAGCGGTGCGGAGGCCACGGCCGAGGGGCCTGTCTACCTGTACTCGTCGGAGGGAGTCTCCGGGCCGCCGGACCTGAAGCGCTATCTGCTGGAGGACGAGAAGGAGGAGACGATCCTCGAGGGCGTGAACTCCTTCAACGTGTCACGCGACGGCAAGAAGGTCCTGTATCGCGCGCGGAGCGACTGGGGGATCGCGAAGCTGGCTCCTGACCAGAAGGTCGGCGAAGACAAGCTCGATCTGGCCGACATGGAAGTGCTCATCGACCCGGTGGCCGAGTGGGCGCAGATCTATCGGGACGCCTGGCGCATCATGCGGGACTGGTTCTACGACCCGGGCATGCACGGGCTGGACTGGGAGGCGCTGGGGGAACGGTACGGGCAGCTCGTCCCCTACGTGGCCCACCGGGGCGACCTGGACTACATCCTCGGCGAGCTCGGCGGCGAGCTGAACGCCGGCCACCTGTACGTGAACTGGGGAGACATCCCGGTGATCGAGCGACACGACGGAGGGTTGCTCGGGGCGGAACTCGAGGCGGATGGGTCCGGCCGCTACCGGATCGCGAAGATCTTCCCGGGCGAGAACTGGCACCCCGACTTCCGGTCGCCGCTTACCGAGCCGGGAGCGGACGTGGCCGTGGGCGACTTCCTGCTCGCGATCGACGGTCACGAGCTCTCCACGACCGAGAACCCCTATCGCTGGCTCCAGAACAAGGCCGGCAAACCGGTGATGCTCACGGTCAACGACCGGCCGGGCCTCGAGGGGGCGCGCGAGGTGCACGTCCGCCCCGTGGCGAGCGAAACGAACCTCCGCTACCTGGACTGGGTCCAGGATCGACGCCGCAGGGTGGCCGAGGCGTCGGGCGGACGCATCGGGTACATCCACCTGCCCAACACGGCGGTGGAAGGGAACCGGGAGCTGTTCAAGAACTTCTATCCCCGGACCGACTTCGACGCGCTGATCCTCGACGACCGGTACAACGGCGGCGGGTTCATTCCGGACCGGATGATCGAGCTCCTGGACCGGCCCGTGCTCTCCTACTGGGCGCGCCGCGGCATCACCCCGATGCGCACGCCCGGGTTCGCCCACGAAGGACCGAAGGCGATGCTGATCAACGGGCTCGCCGCGTCGGGCGGGGACGCGCTTCCGTACTACTTCCGCGAGCGCGGCCTCGGACCGCTGATCGGGACCCGCACGTGGGGCGGATTGATCGGGCTCTCAGGCAATCCGGACCTGGTCGACGGCGGTTCGGTCTCGGTGCCCAGGTTCCGGTTCTACGACACCGCGGGCCGGTGGGCCGTCGAGGGAGAAGGGGTGTCGCCCGACATCGAAGTGGTGGATCGACCCGACGAGGTGGCGGCCGGGCGGGATCCGAGCCTGGAGAAGGCCGTCGAGATCCTGCTCGAGCGGTTGAAGGCCGAACCGCCGACGCGAGTCGAGCAGCCGGCCCCGTTCGTCGACCCGCACGGAGCCGGAGGGCGGAACTGACGGGCCGCCGCGCTGGAGCGAATCATCACGGGCTGATGTGAGCAGTCCTTGACCGCCGCTTGACCGCTGTCGGCGACCCTTGAGGCGAACCTGTGCTTCGAGGTGGCCATGCGCACCATCAAGTTCGACCTCATCAGTCCCACCGCCTCCATCTGGCGGGCCCGGAGCAAGGGCAGCACCAGGGGGCCGCGCGTCTTCCGGTTCTCGATGCTCCCGAGTCTCTCGGTGGCCGCCTCGATGCCGCCCGGAGTCGAGACCCGGATCATCGACGAGAACGTGGAGCCGGTCGACTTCGACACCGACGCCGACCTCATCGGCATCTCTTTCATGACGTTCAACGCTCCGCGGGCATACGAGATAGCCGCCCGGTTCCGCGACCGCGGCAAGACCGTGGTATTCGGTGGCTTCCACCCGACGTTCGTGCCCTGCGAGGCGATCGCGCATTGCGATGCCGTCTGCATTGGCGAGGCCGAGTACAACGTGCCCCTGATGATCGAGGACTTTCGGGCCGGGCGGCTGCAGCCGATCTACCGCAGTGAGCGGGTGGACCTGGCGGACCTCCCACCGATCCCACGCAACCTGCTCCAGCCGAAGCGGTACCTGACTCCCAACGTCCTGCAGGCCACCCGAGGCTGTCCGTACCGGTGCAAGTTCTGCTCGATCGCCGCCTTCCACGGGTACGAGATCCGAACCCGCCCGGTGGAGGCCGTGGTCGACGAGCTGTCCGGCATGGGACGCCAGGTCGTCTTCATGGACGACAACATCATCGGCGACCGCGATTACGCCTTGAGCCTCTTCAATGCCATGATCCCGCTCGGGAAGAGGTGGTTCAGCCAGTGCGGGATCCACATGGCCGACGACGAAGAGCTGCTGAGAGCCGCCGTACGGAGCGGCTGCGGCGGACTGTTCGTCGGCCTCGAATCGCTGTCCCAGGCGAACCTGAGCGGGTGGACCAAGGGGCCGAACCGTGCCGCCGAGTACGTGCGCCAGGTCGAGACGCTCCACGAGAACGGAATCGCCGTGTACGCCGGGTTCGTGTTCGGAAGCGACGGAGATTCGCCGGACGTCTTCCGACGGACTCTCGCCTTTCTCGATGAAGCACGGATCGACGCCCTGCAGGCCACCCGCCTCACCCCGTTCCCCGGCACCCCCCTGTTCGACGAAATGGACCAGGCGGGCAGGATCTTCGACAGGGACTGGAGTCACTACGACTTCGGGCACGTGGTGTTCGAACCGCTCCACATGAGTCGGGAGACGCTCGATCTGGGCGTGGCCTGGATCTCTCGAGAGTTCTACTCCCGGCGTCGGGTGGCACGGAGAGTGGCCCGCGAGCTCGGATACCTTGCCCCCTCGTCGATCCTCCGCGGGACGGTTCCACTCAATCTCGGCTACCGGGTGAGATTCTCCCGGAACGGGACGCTGGAGAAGGGAGCTCGCTTCGAAGCCTCGGGCGTGCAGACAGGCCCGCCCGCTCCTCGCTCCAACTTGACACGCCCCGGCGATTGAGCATCTCTTTAGATGTCCCGACACACCCATCCACATCGGACGGAGTTTGCAACGATGCACAAGCTTCTTACGATCCTGGCAGCCGCGCTGCTGGTGGTCCCGGCGACCGCCGTGGCCCAGCAGGACGACGCCGGGAAAGCGGCGCTCAAGGAAATGACGCCCAAGTGGCAGGCGGCGGCCAACGCCAACGATGCGGCCGCGGTCGCGGCACTGTACGCCAAGGACGGCGTCCTTCAGCCGCCCAACTCGGCGCCCGTCGAGGGCCAGGAGGCGATCCAGAAGTTCTGGGCCGCGAATTTCGTGGAAGGAAACACGGTGGAGCTCACCACCGACGAGATGTACGGAATGGGCGACAGCGCGGCCGAGACGGGCATGTGGGTGGTCACGGCCGCGGACGGATCGCACGTCGACCACGGACACTACTCGCTGATCTACAAGCAGGTGAACGGTACGTGGAAGATCGCCAGCGACATGTGGAAGAGCGACATGTCTCCCAAGCCGTAGGGATCCTGTACCTCGAAGGCCGTCCGCCCGGAATGACGGGCGGGCCCGAGCGCCCGGCGGAGGCCGGGCGCTTCGCGCATCCAGGTTGCCTGCGCACCTGCGCAGCGGCGATCTTCCACGCATGTCCAGCTCCCGGCTCATCCCCAAGCTGATCATCGTCGCGGCCGTGCTGGGCGGAGCCGCGTTCCTGTGGCTCCGGCGCTCGACGCAAGATTCCTCCGACGCCGACTCCGGGCCCGGCGAGGCAGTCGTGGCCAGCCGCGTCGATCCTCTCGAGTGGCTGGCGGGGTGCTGGAAGCACGAGGAGCCGGATTTCCGGAGGGACGAGCAGTGGATGAAGCCGAGCGGCGGCACGATGATCGGGATGAGCCGCTCGGTCGCGGAGAATCGGACTGTCGAGTACGAGTACTTGCGGATCGAGGTCCGGGACGGGCGGCTCGCGTATGTGGCGAATCCGTCGGGCCAGGCGGAGACCGCGTTCCTCGAGACCGAGATCACGGACAGCACGGTGGCCTTCGAGGCACCCGGGCACGACTTTCCGCAGAAGATCACCTACCAGCGAATGTCCCCGCGCGCGATCCTGGCCTGGATCGAGGGCGATGTGGATGGCGTTTCCGAGGTCGTCGAGTTCCCCATGGTGGCGACCAGCTGTCCGTAGGGCCCCGGGCAAGAGGCCTGCGGACCGGCGGCGGCACCCCAGAGGAGGTGGACCATGAACGTGAAGAAGCTCATCATCGCAGCCCTGGCCGTGGGAGTGGTTCTCAACGTGTACGACTTTGTCGTGCACGGGGTGTTGCTCCGGGGCGCGTACGAGTCGCTGCCCGGGCTGTTCAAGCAGGAAGGTTCCGCCACCGGGTTCGTGATCGGCGACTTCGTGTTCGCTCTCGTCTTCGCCTGGTTCTACCACCGCGTCTTCACCAGCTTCGGCGGCGGCGTCCTGAACGGCGCGAAGATGGGGTTCTACGTTGGAGTGCTGCTCGGATTCCCGGCGCAGCTGTTCTCGCACATGATGTTCGTGGGGTTCCCCTACGGGCTCGCATGGGAGTGGGTCGCGGCGACTATCGTGGCCGGCGTGCTGGCGGGGGCGGTGGCAGGGGCGGTGTACGGGCCGAACGCGAAGGCCGCGACCGTCTGACCTACTCGTACCGGATGGCTTCCAGCGGGTCCACCCGCGCCGCCCGGAACGCCGGCACCGAAGAGGCCACGGCGGCGGTGGCGAGCAGGCTCGCCAGCGCCGCGGCCCATACGGACGGGCTCAGGGGGCTGACTCCGTAGAGCATGCCCTCCAGCAACCGGGTCAGCCCGAAGCCCGAGACCGCCCCGATCGCGAGGCCGATCGCGGCCAGGAGCAGCGCGTCCCGCATCACGAGCCCCAGCGTCTGCCCGCGCGTCGAGCCGAGCGCCGCCCGGATCCCGAGCTCCCGCGTCCGCTGCGCCACGGCGTAGCTGATCACTCCGTACAACCCGGTGATGGTGAGGGCGAGAGCCACCGCCGCGAAGCTCCCGAGCAGGATCATGAAGAAGCGCTGGCGCCGCACGGAATCGGAGATCACGGCGTCCATGGACCGGACGGCCGTCACGGCGACGTCCGGATCGACCGAGCGAAGGGCCGTTTCGATCGCTGTCGCGTGTGCTTCGGGCGTCCCGGTCACCCGGACCACGAGTGGGAGCCGGGTGGCGCGCATGCCGCTGCCCATGAAGTTCCAGTACACCTGCGGGTGCGGGTCCTCGATCGGCCCGAAGTTACGGGTGTCCGACACCACGCCGATGATCTCGGCGAAGGTCGTGTCCGACGTGTGGAACCGTCCCCCGACGGCACTTCCATCCGGAAAGTCGCGTCGCACGAGCGCCTGGTTCACGACCACCAGGGTCGGCAGCTCATCACCCTGTGCCTCCTGGTCCGTGAACAGGCGACCGTCGACAAGCGTCACTCCGAGCGCGGCGAAGTAGCCCGGCGAGACGACGCGGGACTCGGTGAGCGGAAGCTGCGTGTCGTCGCCGGTCACGCCCTCGTACCGGATGTTGAAGTTGTTCCCCCATCCGGTGTACGGAATCAGCGTCGTGGTGCCCGCCTCCAGGACGCCCGGCAGGTTGCGGATCGCGTCGAGCGCCGGTTTCGCGAACCCTTCGTCGACGGACACGTCCTCGTAGCGATCCGGCGAGATGTTGACCTCCATCGTCAGCAGGGACTCGGTCTCGAATCCGGGGCTCCGCTCCAGGACGCCCAGGAACGCGCTGATCAGCAGGCCGGCGCCGATCAGCAGGACGGCGGACGCGGCCAGCTCGGCGACGACGATTCCCTTGAGAAACCGGTTCTGGGAGCGGGACATGCCGCTCCGCGAGCTCCCGGTGCGGAGCGCGTCCTGAGGATCGGCGCTCGAGATGCGCCAGCCGGGAAGCACGCCCGAGAGAACGGCCACCAGCGCGGTGGCCACGATGGCGAAGCCGAATACGCGTCCGTCCAGGCCGAGGCCGTGGAGCTGGGGATATAACTGCGCGCCGAGGCTTCCGATCAGCCGGACGCCGACCCACGCGACGGCGAACGCGAAGGCGACGCCGACGGCGGCCAGGACCGAGCTCTCCATGAGCACCGTGCGGACGATCGATCGCCGGGTCGCTCCCAGCGCCGTGCGCAGCGCGATCTCGTGTCGTCGCTGCGCTCCCCGCGCCAGCATGAGGGAGGCCACGTTGGCGGTCGCGATGAGCAGGACGAGCGCGACGGCGCCGAGCAGCATGAGAAGAGGTCCCCGGATCGGTCCGGTCGACTCGGCGCGCATCGAGCCGACCCTCACGGACTCGCCCCGGACGCCGGGGTAGATCTCCGCGATCCCGGCCATCAATCCCACCAGCTCAGTCTCGGCCTCGGCGACGGACCTCCCATCCGCCAGCCGACCGAGCAGGAGCAGGTAGTTGCTCTGGCGTACCTCGGACTGCTCCGGCGAGAAGCGGAGAGGCAGCCAGACGTCGCTCTGGAGGTACTGCGTGCGGTGCGGAATTCGGAAGTCCGCAGGGAGCACGCCGACCACGGTGCGGGCCTCGCCGTCCAGCACGATCGTCCGGCCCACGATCGACGGGTCGGCCCCGAAGCGCGACCGGAACAGCTCGTAACTCAGCAGTGCGACGGGCGGCGAGTTCGCGCTCTCGTCTTCGGCCTGGAGCAAGCGCCCGTAGATGGGGGCCACGCCCAGCGTCGCGAACAGATACGGACTGATGTCACGGGCGGACACCTGGTACGTTCGCTCCGATCGCTTGAGGAGTGCGGTTCCGTACCCGACGGCGCCCAGCGACTCGAGAGTCTCGCTTTGCTCGCGCAGGTCGAGGAAGTTGGCCGGCGCGAAGGGGCCGTTTCGAAAATGCGGAGTGGTCCGAAACACGGATACCAGGCGGTCCGGCTCGGCGAACGGCATCCCGTCCAGCAGCGCGGCGCTCACGGCGCTGAACACGGCGGTCGTCGCCCCGAGCCCGAGGGCCAGGCTGATCACGGCGGCGGTGCTCACCACGGGCGTGCGAGCGAGGGAACGAAACGCGATCTGCGTCTGCCGAACCAGGTCGAGCATGGTCTGCTCCGCTTTCTGTCTCATCCGGATGAACGGGCTTGCAGCCTGTTCATACTGACACCGTGAACGGGGAAGGGGTTGACGTGACCCTGCAGCGGAAGTGGGAAAGTGGGCATTTTCGAGAGGGTCCAGGTGGAGGATCGTTTCTGACCACCCGATCCCCCGGGCTCGCGCGGCCGGCAGTTGCCCCCGGCGACCGGATCGGGCGATCTTGGGCGCCATGTCCGAAGCCCCCGCGTACCCCGGTCTTTTCGCCGATCTGCCGGACCTTCACGGTGCCGGGACGAAGCTCGGCGTTTCCGATGTCCACGTCTGGAGAGCGCACCTGGACCTGCCCCGGGAGCGCCTGACGGAACTGGACCGGACGCTTTCCGCCGGCGAGAGGGATCGGTATCGCGCGCTGCGCTCGGAGAGAGACCGGGCGAGGGCGACCGCCAGCCGCGGCCTCGTCCGCC
This sequence comes from Candidatus Benthicola azotiphorus, assembly GCA_947581745.1. Taxonomy (GTDB): domain Bacteria; phylum Gemmatimonadota; class Gemmatimonadetes; order Palauibacterales; family Palauibacteraceae; genus Benthicola; species Benthicola azotiphorus. The sequence continues at coordinate 1,234 of CANPVW010000106.1, read as the reverse complement.
GCGTCCTGGCTGAATACACGGGGATCCCGGCCGCCGATCTCGGGATCACGTACGGACCTGCAGGCAAGCCCGAGCTGCACGCGCCGGAGGCGGAACGATCCGAACAGAGCCGGGCGCTCCGGTTCAACGTCGCCCATTCTTCCGACATGCTGCTGATAGCCGTAGGCCGGGTGCCGATCCTCGGCGTAGACGTCGAGCGCATTCGATCCGTGGCCCGCTGGGAGAAGGTCGCCCGGCGCGCCTTTTCGTCGGAGGAGAGAAGCCGCATCGAGAGCCTCCCGGCCGAGCTCCGCAACGCCGCGTTCCTGGCGTGCTGGACGCGCAAGGAAGCTTGCGTGAAGGCGATCGGCGAAGGGGTGTGGTCCGCCTTCGGCCGGTTCGAGGTTTCCGTCGAGCCCGGCCTGCCCGCCGGGGTGCTCTCCGTGGACGGTGATCCGGTGGCCGCCGCCGAGTGGTCGCTGTACCATCTCGAGCCCGCGCCCGGCTTCGTGGGCGCGCTCGCAGTCTCCGGCAGCGCGTCACGCATGCTGGCCGGCACGCTCCATCACCCGGAGGCTGAGCCGTGAGCGTTCTGAGGATGGACGTGCGCCCGGGCGGCTACTACGATTCGATCGTCCTCATGCAGCTCCAGGCAGCGCTTGCGGATCTGCCAGGCGTGCTGGATGCCGGGGCGGCGATGGCCACGGCCGAGAACCGAGCGCTGCTCGAGGCCAACGGCCTGCTTCCGGACGAGGTCGGCGACGCGGGACCGTCCGATCTGCTGATCGTGGTGAAGGCCGAGACCGAGAAGGCCGCCGCCGAAGCCATCGCGCGCGTGGATGCGCTGCTCGTCCGGGGAGGAGATTCCGGTGGGGAGGATTATCGGCCCCGAAGCCTGGAGTCCGCCCTCAAGACGCTTCCCGGGGCGCGGTGGGCGCTCGTTTCGGTGCCCGGCCGCTTCGCCGCCCGTGTGGCCGGAGAGGCGCTCGACCACGGACTGAACGTGTTTCTGTACAGCGACAACGTGAGCGTGGCGGACGAGGTCGCCCTCAAGGCGCGCGCGGTGAAGGAGGGGCTGCTCGTGATGGGCCCGGACTGCGGCACGGCGTCGATCGGCGGGTTCGGGTTCGGGTTCGCCAACCGCGTTCGCAGGGGACCGGTCGGTCTCGTGGGAGCGTCGGGCACCGGCCTCCAGGCCATTACCAGCCACGTGCACGCGCTGGGCGGCGGAGTGTCGCACGCGATCGGCACCGGT
>CANPVW010000105.1 GCA_947581745.1 Candidatus Benthicola azotiphorus | reverse complement strand
CTATTTCTTCACCCAGGATAGCTTGACTCGGTGTGGTGAAGCGGCGGGGCTCGAACTGGATCGCTTCGATCACCGCCCCGCCTTCTATTCTCTCGGCCACGTCTTCGATCGCCTGGCCGAACACGAACGCTATGGCCGCTCCCAGACCGAGGAAGACGCCGAACGGCACCTCCTTCTTCGTCTTCAGGCTCAGAGGACCGAAGATGAGCGTACCGGCCAGGGCTCCCAGGAAGATCGTCAGCATGGCGCCCGCCGGTCCGAGGAACGCTCCGACCATGGCCATCATCTTGATGTCGCCCCCGCCCATCGCCGGCTTCTTGAAGACCCACTCACCGAACACGCCCACGGCGAAGAGCACGCCGAAGCCCAGCGCGGCGCCGATGAGCGACGTGAGGATCGAGGGAGGCCCCGGCAGGAGCGACAGGGCCAATCCCGCGCCCAGACCTCCCAGGCTGAGGGCATCCGGAATCAGGTAGTGCCTGGCGTCGATGAGCGAGATGGTGAGCAGCAAGCTCAACAGGATCGAGCCCTGAAGCGACCTCCACGTGGGACCGTACAGGAGCGCCATGCCCACCCAGATCGCCGCGGTCACGAGCTCGATCACCGGATACTGAATCGAGATTCGCTCCCGGCACTGCCGACATCGTCCGCGCAGCAGCAGCCAGCTGAGCACCGGCACGTTGTCGTACCACGCGATCGGAGCTCCGCACCCGGGACAGCGGGACCGGGGCCGGACCAGGCTCTCCCGCCGAGGGAGCCGGCTCACGCAGACGTTCATGAACGAGCCGACCGAAGCGCCGAGGACTCCGGCGTAGACGAGGAACAGGACGCGCACCGTGATCGGCATTCAGCCTCCAAACAGCCTGTCCATCAGGATCGCCCCCGCCACCGCCGCGTTGAGCGACTCGACTTTCCGTCGCATCGGAATCGCGACCACCCGATCGGCGGCGTCCCGGATCGCCTCGGAGACCCCTTCGCCCTCGTTCCCCACGACCAGCGCCACGCGCGGCGGAGGACTCACCGCTCGATCCAGCCGGTCCCCGTCCGCCGCGGCGACCCACACTTCGGTCTCCGAGCCTTCGAGTCGCTCCAGGAAGGGACGCCACTCCGTCTCGAATATGGGCAGTCTCACCGAGGAGCCGGCGGCCGACCGGGTCACCTTCGGGCTCCATGGATCAGCCGTTCCCGGGAGAACCACCACGGCATTCGCCCCCAGCGCATCCGCCGCCCGGATCAGGGTGCCCGCGTTACCCGGATCCCGCACCGAATCGAGCACGAGCAGCCGCGCACCGTCCACGCGGGACCACTCCCAGCTCGGAATGGGCGCCGTGGCCAGCCAGCCCTGTGGAGTCACGGTATCCGCGTGCTCCCGGAGCTCTCCATCGCTGACTTCTTCCGTGGCGATTCCGGAGGCCAGCAGCTCTCGCAGAAGGCGGCGGCCGTCTGGCTCCGCGACGGCGGCCTCGGTATATAGCACGAGCGTCACCGGCCGGCCCGCACGCAGCAGCTCGGCGAGGACGCGCGGCCCCTCGACGAGGAATTCGCCACGCGCCCGCCGTTCCTTGCGCCGGTGAAGCGCCCGCACGTGCTTGCTCTGATTCAGACTGGGCATGGCTGACTAATGTGAACCGGGCGTCGCCGCGGGGAAAGCGGCGGCGGGAGCGAACGCGCCTTGCGAACCGCAGACTCCGGCAGGCCGCCGGTCGCCCTGACGATCGCGGGAAGCGACTCCGGCGGCGGCGCCGGAATACAGGCCGATCTCAAGACGTTCGAAGCGTTCGGCGTGTTCGGCACCTCGGCCGTCACGGCGGTCACGATCCAGAACACGGTGGGCGTGTTCGGCGTTCACGCGATTCCGGCGGAAGTGGTTGTGGGGCAGATCCGCGCGGTCGTCCGGGACCTCAGGCCCGACGCCTGCAAGACCGGCATGCTGGTCGACGGACCCATCATCTCGGCCGTTGCCGAGGAGCTGAACGACGCGAGGATCCGCCACTACGTCCTGGATCCAGTGATGGTCGCCGCGAGCGGAGACCCGCTGCTCGACCCGGAAGCCGTGGGGGCCCTCCGGTCGTCACTGCTCCCGATCGCCAGCATCGTCACGCCCAATCTGGACGAGGCCGGCATCCTGACCGGGCTCTCCGTGCGCTCCGAAGATGACATGCGCGAGGCGGCCACGCGCCTGGTGGAAGCCGGCTGCCGTTCCGTGCTCATCAAGGGCGGTCACCTGCGGACCGACGAGCTCGTGGACATCCTGTTCGACGGCGACACATGGCGGGAGTGGAGGGCCGAGAAGCTCCCCGTGGGGAACGCGCACGGCACCGGGTGCACTCTGTCGGCCGCGATCACCGCCGGTCTCGCGCGGGGCCGCTCGATCGGGGAAGCGGTGGATCGGGCGCTGTCGTACACGAGGAAGGCGATCGCCTCGGCACCGGGCCTGGGCTCCGGGAGCACGCCGCTGAATCATCGCGCGGAGGTCGGCGGGCGGGGGGCTTAAAGCGCCGTCTCGATGCGACCTATGACGGCGCGGACGAGCGACCGGAACGTTCCGCCGACGCGATCCGTGGTCTCCATCACTTCGTCGTGCGACAGTGGCTCGGAACTGATCCCGGCGGCGAAGTTCGTCAGGCAGCTGATTCCGAAGCAACGGATGCCCATCGCGCGCGCCACGATCACCTCGGGCACGGTGGACATGCCGACCGCATCCGCGCCCATCCTCTCGAGCATGCGAATTTCGGCCGGAGTCTCGAAGCTCGGCCCGAGCAGTCCGGCGTACACCCCCTCCCGCAGCCCGATGCTTTCCGATCGGGCCGTATCGCGAACGAGGTTCCTGAGGCCCGGGTCGTACGCGTCGCTCATGTCCGGGAATCTCTCGTCGCCCTCCATGACCGTCCCCACCAGAGGATTCCGTCCCATCAGGTTCAGGTGATCGGCGATCAGCATGAGATCGCCGGGCCGGAAGTCCCGGTTGACGGCCCCGGCGGCGTTGCTGACGAACAGCGCCTCGATTCCGAGCGAGCCGAGCACGCGGACCGGCAGAGTCGCAGTGGCCGGGGCG
>CANPVW010000104.1 GCA_947581745.1 Candidatus Benthicola azotiphorus | reverse complement strand
GGCCGAACTGCTCCTCCGGATCTGCGTACCAGTTGCTGACCGCCACGTAGTAGGCGTCGTCGCCGATCTCGAGCGGGGCCCGCCTGCGGTTGATCCACCAGTACTTGTGCACCGCATCGAGGGGACCCGCGACGAGCAGACGCCGGCCGAGAGGTGTGGCCACGTAGTAGTCGAGGTGGGCGGCCGGGAACCAGCGGTACGACATCAGCGGCGCGTCCGGCGACATCCGGCCGGTGGCGGCATCACGCGCGAGGATCGGCTCGACTCCCTCCCGCACCTGGTCCATCCCGAACATGTCCATCGTCGGGTCTCCTTCGCCGCGCCGCGTCTCCGGCTCCTCCCGTCCGAAGCCCCGCGGGACGAACAGGATCGCCACGGTGACCGACGCGAGCATCGTCACGAGCAGGATCAACGACGCGTTCAAACGCCACGGCACGGCCGCGAAGCCCTGCTTCTCGGAGTCACCGAAACGACCCGCCCAGTACGCGCCCGCGAGCGCGATCAGGGGCAGATAGGCCGGTCCCGTCCAGTGAGGCAGCGTCGCCCGGAACAGCGAGAATCCGGTGAAAAGGACCCAGAGCGGCAGGGCATTGAGGAGGAGGATGCGCAGGTGGGGGCGGGCCACGACCCGAGCGCCCCGCCAGACGGCCAGCAGGGCCACGGCGATCAGGAACCAGGTCAGTGGATTCTGATACAGCACCTGGCCGGCCAGCTCGGTCCCGAGGTGATCGAATCTCGGAGAGAGCCCGGGGGCAACGCGGCTGCCCTGGTACGTGAACGAGATGAAATTGTTCTTCACGTTCCACACCAGGATTGGTGAAGCGACCGCCGCCGTCAGCCCGATCGCGCCGTACATCGCGGGTTCCCTCAGCCACCGGCGATCGTAAAACAGGACGTACAGCACGGCCCCGATCCCGATGAACAGGCCCTGGTACTTCGAGAGGATCGCAAGCCCGATCGCGGCACCGGCGAGCAGCACGAGCTTCCGTTCTCGGGAACCGATCGAGTCTGCCGGAAGCGCCTCGAGCAGGAGCCACAGCGACAGGAGCCAGAACACCACGAGGGGAGCATCCGGCAGGATGACGATCCCGGCCAGAACCGATCCGTACAGGGTCGAAGTATGCAGGATGGCCGCGAACAGCCCAGCCCGGTCGCCCCCGAGCTTGCGCCCGATCAGGTACATAAGCCACGTCGCGATCGCCGCACTCACCACGGCCGCCAGCCGGACGAAGACCTCCGAGTCGAACCTGAGATTGAAGGTGAAGAGCTGGATCACCCACCCCACCATCGACGGGTGATCGAAATGGCTCCAGTCGGGGAAGGCGGCATAGGCCCAGTAGTAGACCTCGTCGTTTCCGAGCTCGGTGGCGAAGGCGAATCGGAGACGGACCAGCGTCGCGATCGCGATCAGCCACGGAACGGCGCGGCGGGCGTAGGGGTCGCTCGGCCTCGCGATCTGCTGCAACCCGGTCAGCCCCTGCCGAGTGCGGCCAGCATGTCGGGGACCGGCAGGGTGTTCAGGACGTCGGCCGGCTCCAGCCAGGCCCGGCGGGCCTGTTCCACGCCGTAGGGCATCAGGTCGAGGTCGGCGGTCGTGTGGGCGTCGGTGCTGATCACGATCTTCACTCCGCGCTTCTTCGCCGCCATCAGGTCGATATCCCGCAGGTCCAGGCGATTCGGATGAGCGTTGAGCTCCATGGCGACGCCGTGCTCCGCCGCACAGGCGAGGACCTCGTCCAGCGCGAACTCGATCGGGTCGCGGCGGTTGATGATCCGCCCTGTCGGGTGGGCCACGATGCTGGCGAGAGGGTGCTGGATCGCCTTGAGCAGACGCTCCGTCTGCTGCGCCGCCGGAAGATCGAATCTCGAGTGCACCGCGATCACCACCAGATCGAGCTGCTCCAGCGTTTCGTCCTCGGTGTCGAGCGTCCCGTCGGCCAGGATGTCCACTTCCTGGCTGCGCAGCAGTCGGATTTCAGGATGCCGGGCCGAGACCTCCTCGATCTCCTTCCATTGCTCCCGCAGCTTCGCCGAGTCCAGCCCGCCCGTCATCGCCAGGGCCTTCGAGTGATCCGTGAGCGCCACGTACTCGTAGCCTTTCGCGGCGCAGGCGGCGAGCATCTCCTCGATCGTGTTCTTCCCGTCCGACCAGGTGGAGTGCATCTGCAGGTCACCCCGCATGTCGTCCACCTGGATGAGATGCGGGAGCTCGCCCTTCTCCGCCGCCTCCAGCTCGCCCCGGTTCGTCCTCAGCTCGGGCGTGATCCACGGGAGGCCGACGGCCGCGTACACCTCCTCCTCGGTGCGCCCCGCCACACGCTTCCCGAGCTCGCGGCCCGTCGTGCTCTCCTCTCCCTCGCCTTCCGCCGCCAGCTCGAAGACCCCGTACTCCGACACGCTGAGCCCCCTCTGCAGGGCCCGCTTCCGGAGCTCCACGTTGTGCTCCTTGTTCCCCGTGAAGTAGACCAGAGCCGAGCCGTAACTCTCGGCGGGGAGGATCCGCAGATCGATCTGGAGGTCCGAGCTCAGGATCACGGTGCCACGGGTGTCGCCCGACTTCTCGACCGACCGGACCTGGGAATACGACACGAACCGCTCCATCACGGGACCCGGATCCGAGGCGATCGCCAGCAGATCGATGTCTCCCACGGTCTCCTGGCGCCGCCGGTAGCTGCCCGCCACCTCCAGTCGCTCGACCCGTTCGTCCTGCAGCATGTACTCGATCAACGGCTGCACCAGCTCGTCGGCCGACGAAAGGCGGAACCGGCCCGAGCGCTTCCTGTGGCGCTCGATCGCCTCGAGGATCTTCTCCTGGCTCTTCTTTCCGAACCCTTCGAGACCGGCAATCGTCCCTTCTCGGGCGGCCGCCTCGAGCTCGTCCAAGGTCGTGATGTCGAGCTCGTCCCACAGCTTGCGGACCTTCTTCGGTCCCACGCCCGGAAGACGGGTCAGCTCGACCAGTGACCGGGGGACCTCCTTCGACACCTCGTCGAGTATCGAGAGGCGCCCCGTGGTCACCAGCTCGGTGATGTGCGCCGCCATGTCCTTTCCGATCGCCGGAAGCTCGGTCAGGTCCTCCCCCTCCTCGACCATCTTCCGTATCGGGTCGGGGCTCTCCTGCACGGTGTAGACCGCGTTCCGATAGGCCCGGATGCGGAACGGGTTCGTTTCGCCCTGGATCTCCAGCAGGTCGGCCATCTCCCTGAGGATGGCGGCAATTTCGATGTTCTCCATGTCTACGCGCCGCCCTCCATCTCCTCCAGCAGGTGCAGGAAGCCCTCCTCATCGAGGACCCTGACTCCCAGCTCGTGCGCCCGGTCGAGCTTCGACCCCGGATCGGAACCCGCGACCACGTAGTCGGTCTTCCTGCTGACCGAGCCGGCGGCCTTCGCGCCCAGCGCCTCGACCCGCTTCTTCGCGTCGCCGCGGCTCATGCTGTCCATCCCGCCCGTGAACACGAACGTCTTTCCTTCGAGGGCACCGCCCGCCGGGGGCGGCTCGGCCTCCTGTACCCGCATCCGTTCCGTGAGGCGCGCGATGTTCTCAGCGTTGTGGGGCTCCGTGAAGAACCGCGCGATGCGCTCCGCCATGATCGGGCCCACTCCGTCCACGGCCGTCAGGGTCTCCTCGTCCGCCGCCAGGATCGCGTCCAGAGTCCCGAAATGACGGGCCAGCGAACGGGAGACGGCGCCTCCGACCTCAGGGATGCCGAGGGCCGCCAGGAAGCGGTGCAGCTCCGGCGTGGACGCGGCCTCGATCGCGGCGACGAGGTTGCCGGCCGACAGCTCCGCGAAACCTTCGAGCTCCACGAGCCGGTCGACACTCAGATCCAGCAGATCTGGCAGCCGCTTCACAAGGCCTTCATCCACCAGCAGGCGCGCCGTCTCCTCGCCGAGCCCCTCGATGTCCAGGGCCCCGCGGGAACCGAAGTGCTGGATGCGCCCCTTGAGCTGCGCCGCGCAGCCGAGGCTGTTCGGACACAACGTGAAGGGGCCGCGCTCGATCAGCCCGGTGCCGCACGAAGGACACTTCTCGGGCATGCGGAAGGCGGGGCCGCGCTCGCGATCCGCCTCCTCCACGCGGCCGATGATCTGCGGAATCACGTCCCCGGCGCGCTGCACCCGCACGAGATCGCCGGGACGGACGTCCTTCCTCCCCAGCTCCTCCCGGTTGTGGAGCGATGCGCGGGAGACGGTGACGCCCCCGATGTTCACGGGCTCCATGATCGCGACGGGTGTCACGACGCCAGTCCGTCCCACGCTCGCGAGGATGCGCTCGATCCGGGTCTGCTCGACCCGCGGCGGAAACTTGAAAGCGAAGGCCCAGCGGGGGTGACGCGACGTATACCCCAACTCCTCGCGGGCCGCCAGGTCGTCCAGCTTGATCACGACTCCGTCGATCTCGAACGGAAGAGCGGACCGCTCGGCGTCGAGCCGGACGTGATAGGCGAGGATCTCGTCGACGTCCGCCGCCCGGTCGCAGTACTCGTTGACCTGGAAGCCCCAGTCGCCCAGCGCCCGCAGCGTCTCCCACTGCGTCGCGACGTCCGGCGCCGGGCCGACGAGAACGTCGTACGCGTATGCCTCCAGCGGGCGGGATGCCGTGATGCGTGGATCCAGCTGCCTCAGCGAGCCGGCCGCCGCGTTACGCGGGTTGGCGAACGGCGGCCGCTCCTCGGAGATCAGCCGGTCGTTGAGCGCATCGAACGCGTCCACCCGGATGATGACCTCGCCGCGCACAGCCAGGAGCTCCGGTACGGGACGGACGTGATCGCTCAACCGCAGCGGTATGGAGCGGATGGTGCGGGCGTTCTCCGTGATTCCCTCTCCCTGGATTCCGTCGCCGCGCGTGGAAGCCCTCGCCAGAAGT
>CANPVW010000103.1 GCA_947581745.1 Candidatus Benthicola azotiphorus | reverse complement strand
TGCGAGGAGGCTACGAGCGCTACGAGACGTGGCTGAACGGACTCTCGCGACCCGCCGACCTGGCGCGTGACCTGTTCGTCGAGTGCCCGATCGCTCACCCCACTCTGATGATCCGGCGTTCGGTGATGTGGGCCCTCGGAGGGTATCGCGACGCGGGGTGGCCCGAGGATTACGACCTGGTTCTCAGGCTTCACGCGGCAGGCATGCGGGCCGCCAACCTCCCCGACCGGCTGCTGCGCTGGAGGGTGCGTCCCGATCGACATTCTCTGTCGGCCGAGCGATACTCGGCGGCCTCCTTCCGGCGCTGCAAGGTTCACTACCTGAATCACGCCTTCCTCCCCGAGGGAAGGCCGCTCGTCGTGTGGGGGGCGGGCAGGGTCGGGAAGGCCCTGGCCCGCGAACTGCACTCACAAGGGTCGAGGGTCGCGGCGTTCGTGGACCTCGATCGTCGCAAAATCGGCCAGGAGATCCACGGCGCGAGGGTCCTCGACCCCGCGGCGTTCGAGAACTGGCTCAGCCGCGACCAGCCGTTCGTGCTGGCGGCCGTGGGCTCCGCCGGGGCCCGCGAGGCGATACGGGAGTCTCTGCAGGGCATGGGGCGCCGCGAAATCGAGGACTATCGGGTGTGTGCCTAGCGGCCGCGAGTCCACGGCTCGCCGCCACCGCGACCCGTGCTCCGGCGCGGATCGAATCCGGCTTCCGAGGCTCCCTCCAGCCGGTCTCGGAGCCGCTGCGGGGGCGGCCTCCCGACAGTCGCGCGCGGGACGTCGAACGGCTATATTTTCCGGATCATTCTGAGCGATCGACGGCGGTCCGGGAGGACCGCCGTTCAGGGTCCGCGGCCGGGTTTCCCCGGCCGTCATCGTGACGCTCCGGGACGCCGCCGGCGACTCGCCGTCAGGACCGCCGAAATCACCCTTCCGTGACGGGCGCATGGAGACGACTGAACGTATCGATCGGGTCGAGCAGAGGCTTCTCGAAGACGAGATGAGAGAGTCGTTCATCGACTACTCGATGAGCGTCATCGTGCAGCGGGCCCTGCCCGATGTGCGGGATGGGCTGAAGCCCGTCCACCGCCGCATCCTGTACGCGATGCACGAGCTGGGCCTTACGCCCAATCGGCCGTACAAGAAGAGCGCGACCGTCGTCGGCGACGTGCTCGGCAAATACCACCCGCACGGCGATTCTGCCGTCTACGACTCCCTCGTGCGGATGGTCCAGGACTTCTCGCTTCATTATCCGCTCGTCGACGGCCAGGGAAACTTCGGTTCGATCGATGGTGACGGGGCGGCCGCCTACCGTTACACGGAGGCGCGCCTGGCGCCCCTGGCCACGGAGATGCTGGCCGACATCGAAAAGGAAACGGTCAACTTCGCGCCCAACTTCGACGACCGCCTGGAAGAACCGACGGTCCTGCCGTCGAAGTTGCCTAATCTCCTGGTGAACGGCTCGTCAGGGATCGCCGTGGGAATGGCGACGAACATCCCGCCTCACAATCTCCGCGAGATCGTCGCGGCCTGCGAGCACCTGATCGCGGATCCGGACGCGCCGGTCGAGGACCTGCTCGGCTACGTTCCAGGTCCCGATTTTCCGACCGGGGGACTGGTGTACGGACGCTCCGGCATCCGGGAGGCCTACACGACGGGTCGAGGCAGGGTCGTGATGCGTGCGCGTGCGCACGTGGAGGAACGGCCGAGCGGCGGCGAGCGGCTGATCGTCACCGAGATCCCGTTCATGGTGAACAAGTCACGTATGGTCGAGCAGATCGCTCAGCTGGTGCGCGACCGCCGCGTCGAGGACATCTCGGATCTGAGGGACGAGTCGTCGCGGGAAGGCATTCGCGTGGTGATCGACCTGAAGCGGGATGCGATTCCGGAGATCGTCCTCAACAAGCTCTACAAGCACACCCAGATGCAGAGCACGTTCGGCGTCATCATGCTGGCCCTGGTCGACGGGGCCCCCATGGTGATGAGTCTCAAGGAGCTCCTGGGTCACTTCATCGACCACCGTCATACCGTGGTCGTGCGGCGCACCGAATACGCGCTGCGCGTGGCGAAGGAACGGGAGCACATCCTCGAGGGACTCAAGATCGCCGTCGACAACATCGATGAGGTCGTGCAGATCATCCGGGCGTCGAAGACCACGGAGGAGGCTGCCACCAACCTCCGCGAGCGGTTCGGCCTCAGCGACAAGCAGGCCGAGGCCATTCTGGCCATGCGGCTCTCCCGCCTCACCGGTCTCGAGATCGAGAAGCTCGAACAGGAGATCGCCGAGATCCGCGCCACGATCGAGGAGCTGGAAGCTCTCATGGCCTCGAAGGAAGCGCGGATGGCCGTCGTGCGGGACGAGCTGACGGAGCTCGCCGAGAGATACGGTGACGATCGTCGGTCGGAGATCATCGACGCGGAGATCAGCTTCAACCCCGAGGACCTGATTGCCGACGAGCAGATGGTGATCACGATCAGCCACCAGGGCTACATCAAGCGAATCGCGCCCGCTACCTATCGGCAGCAGCGGCGCGGCGGCCGCGGCATCGCGGGCATGGACACAAAGGAGGAAGACTGGGTCGAGCACCTGTTCCTCGCGTCGACCCATGACTACCTGTGCGTGTTCACGGCGCGAGGGCAGGTCTACTGGCTGAAGGTGCACGAGATCCCGCTCGCGTCCAGGACGTCGCGCGGGAAGCCAGTCGTCAACCTCCTGAACATCTCGAAGGAAGAGGAAATCGCTTCGATCCTCAGGGTCCGCGAGTTCGACGCCGATCGCTACGTCCTGTTCGCGACTCGGGGCGGCCAGGTGAAGAAGACGAGCCTGGATGCCTACAGACACGTGCGTGCCAAGGGGATCAACGCGATCAACATCGTCGAGGGTGATCGCTTGATCGACGCGCGCCTCACGGAAGGCGACAACGACCTGATCCTGGCGACACGCAAGGGCATGGCCATCCGGTTCGGCGAGGCCGACGTGCGCGAGATGGGCCGTGCCGCCCGGGGCGTCAGGGGTGTTCGCCTCAAGCCGGGCGACGAAGTGGTAGGAGCGGTAGTCGTCCGCGACGGGGCGAGTCTGTTGACCGTGACGAGCCGGGGGGCGGGCAAGCGGACGAACGTCGAGGAATACCGGGTGCAGCATCGCGGCGGGAAGGGCCTGATCAACTTCCGATTGAGCGACAGGACCGGGGACGTGGTGGGGGTGAGAGAAGTCACGGACGATGACGAGCTGATGCTGGTCACGCGCGGCGGAGTCATCAACCGCCAGCCAGCGGCACAGATCCGGGTCATCGGCCGGGCGACCCAGGGCGTGCGAGTCATCACGTTGGACGAGGGGGACGAGCTCGTCGACATCGCGAAGGTGGCGGCCGACTTCGACGACGATTCGGAGGAAGAGCCCGGGGATGTCGAGTCCGATACCGTGGAGGTTGCAGGGGACGCCGAAGCCGGCGAGGAGTAGGGCGGAGCCCCGGCACGTCAACCACCTTCCTAGGAGACCCCATGTCCCGGCTCACGGGCCTGGTGACTCTGGACGATGTGCGCTCGGCCGCGCAGCGGATTCGAGGAGCCGTGCGGCGAACTCCACTGTTGCCGGTGGATCGCTCGGCCGGACCGGTTCCGGGCGGCGCGGCGGACCTGTGGCTGAAATGTGAATGCCTCCAGTTCGGCGGGGCGTTCAAGCTCCGGGGGGCCTACAACTTCATCTCTTCCATGGCGCCGGACATGAGGCGTGCAGGCGTCGTGACGTATTCTTCCGGGAACCATGCACGTGGCGTCGCATACGCGGCGGGTGCGTTCGGCGTGCCGGCGGTCGTCGTGATGCCCGTCGACGCGCCAGCGGTCAAGGTCGATGCGGTCCGGCGGCTCGGCGCCCGTCTCGAGACCGCGGGCACGACGACGATCGAGCGCAAGGCGAGGGCCGAAGAGCTGCTGGAGGAGACCGGGGGAACCATGGTCCCCCCGTTCGATCATCCGACGATCATCGCGGGGCAGGGAACGGCGGGTCTGGAGATCGTCGAACAGCTCGCGACCGAACCGGGTCGGTCGGGTGAAGGCATCGGCGCGTTGCTGGTCGTCGTTCCGATCGGGGGAGGCGGTCTGATCTCGGGTGTAGCCGCCGCTGTCCGTGCGCTGGTCCCGACGGCCACGGTGGTCGGGGTGGAACCGGCCGGCGCGCCGAAGATGACCCGCTCGCTCGAGGCCGGGCGTCCCGTGACTCTGGACGCGGTCGAGACGATCGCGGACGGTCTCAAGCCGGTGCGGCCGGGAGACCTGACTTTCGAGCACACGCGGGCGCTCGTCGACCGCGTGGTCACGGTGGACGATGCCTCCATCCGGGAGGCCGTGCTGTGGTGCTACGCGCAGCGACTGGTGGTGGAACCGAGCGGAGCGGCGACCATCGCCGCGCTCGCATCGGGGCGCATCGACGGCGCTGAAGGTGACGTCGTGGCGGTGCTCTCGGGAGGAAATCTCGATCCGGCCATCCTGCGCAAATGGCTCGCGGATCCGCACGGGACGCCGGAGAACGGGGCTCACGAGTGATGGACGACCCCGTCACTGGACGGGAAGGTGAGCCCATGCGCCTCCTCCTGTTCGACATCGACGGGACGCTCGTGAACACACTGGGGGCTGGTAAGGCCGCTCTCGAGTCAGCCATGCTCGCAGTGTACGGGGAAACGGGGCCGATCGGGGCCTTCGACTTCCACGGCCGAACCGATCCCGCCATCGTCCGCGGGCTTCTGCGGCTGGCCGGCTGGACCGACGGCGACATCGAGTCCGGATTCGACGCCACGTGGGAGGAATACCTAAAGAGCCTGGACCTGGAGCTCGTGGGACGCGGTGATCGGGTCCACCCGTATCCGGGAGTGCGAGCGCTGGTCGCCGCGATCGAGGACGACGGGAGGTTCGCCGCGGGGCTCGTGACCGGTAATATGGAAGGTGGGGCCTGGCGGAAGTTGCGCTCGTGCGGACTGGAAGGCCATTTCAGGTTCGGCGCCTACGGTTCGGATTCCGAGCGCCGGGAGGACCTGCCACCGATCGCCCGCCGGAGGGCGGAACGTGAGTATGCCCGGAATTTTGATCTGCGAACCGCGGTGGTGGTGGGAGACACACCGGAGGACATCAAGTGCGCCCACGCGAACGGCGCCAGGGCTCTGGCGGTCGCGACCGGGCGCCATTCCGTCCGCGAGCTGCGCGATTACGACCCCGAAGCAGTGTTCGAGGACCTGAGCGACACTTCTCGATTGATGCGGGTGCTGGCCGATGAATAGTCAGTCGTTGAAGACGGACGTGTTCGTCGAGGGCAGCGGGGTGCGACGCGGAGCCCGCGTTACCGTGGCGGGCGTGGCACTACTGTGCGACGAGCTGATGGTCCCGTACGGAGAGGTGTTCTGGGTATCCCGCCGCAAGGGGATGCTGCTTCTGTTCGCCGTTCGCGCCACGCTCGCGATCAAGGGCTCGGGGCGCGAACTCGACCAGCTGTACCAGCTCATCACGGAGAGAGTGGACCTCACGGAGCTTCGGCGCCGCATCGTGAAGCAACTGGGGCACGAGGTGGTGCTGTTCACGGCCGGGTGCGCCGTATCAGGCTCGATCGACGACGAGAAGGTCGGAGGTCTCTTCGTGGCGGCCGTGACCCGCAGAGCTCTCTACCTCCTTTCGGGCGACCGCCAGCTCACGGTCGCCTGGCCTGCGCGGGCCGCCAGTCGCCGGCCGGCGCGCAAGCCGGAGTCCGGGGAGCGCGACGATGACTACCTGGTCATCGGCAAGACCGACACCTCGCTGACGGTACGCTATCTGTTTCCGGAGGAGCTGGGCGCCGTGCTCTTCGCGGCTTCCCAGCAACCGCCCGAGAGCACCGAAAGCAGGCCGCTCGAATTGTTCAGCCGGGGGGAAGTGTCGCCTCCCCCGCAGGCCGGTCTTCCGCCTTTCTCGCTGGCCGCCGGCTCGCTGCACGAGGTCGCCGAGCGGGCGGCGGCGAACGTGCCGGGAGAGCTGCAGAGCCGGGTTGGCATGCGGGACTACTTCTTCGAAACGCATTTTCAGGAACTGGGTGAGATCGCGCTCGGACCCCTCCTGCTGCGCAAGTCGGCGGCCGGAGGCGCATACAGCCTCGAGAAGGCGATCGAAGCCATGAACTCCGGAGGCCTGCGGGAGGACACGCGCGCCGCGGTGGCCACGGCGACCGATCGATTGGCGGAAGTCTATGCCCGAGAGCTGGAGAGAGTGGCCTCGTCGCGGGGCGTCGATGTCAGCGTCGAACGGGACGTGGTTCTCGGGGATGCCGGCAGGGCGTTCCTGTCGGAGCGCATGCAGGGCCCGTTCGATCGGCTGTGGGAGCGATTCGGAGATCTGGGCGAGCAGGAGAAGGAGCTCCGCCGTCGGATCGCCGACCTGGAGGCCGGTCACCCGGACCAGGACGACTCGGAGATGCACGGAGCGGCGGAGGAGTGGCGTGCCGCGATGGTGCGTCTCGACCGGGGATACGAGGGGGCCTGGCGCGAGATGGTGGAGGAGATCGAGCGAGCCTGGTCCACGGATCTGCTGCCGCGCCTGGAACGTGTGGGCCAGATCGAGAGGCCCCGCATTCCGGAGTGGGCTCAGCTGGCGGCTCTGGCAGCCGTCACCCTGCTTCTCGCGGCCGTACTCGTCTTCCTGCTCGCCCGCTGACTCCGCGACCGGCCCTCACGGAGCTTCGCAGGTCACCTCGAACACCGTTTCGACAAGGCCGCCGGCTGGTACCGTGACCGACCGGGGGTTATCGCCGTCGACCGCACAGTTGTCGGCCACCGTCGATTCGAGCAGCTGTATCCGGGTCACTCCGGCGGCCACCGAGCCGACGATTTTCGCGTCCGTAGCCCCGATGGCGATCGGACTGCCGAACTCGATGACGACTTCGTATCCATCGGGATCGGGAGACACGCCGGACGTGGTCGTGACGACCCTCAGGCTGCCCACGACATCCGTGCAGATCACCTCGTAGGTCGTCTCGATCACGTCCTTGCTGGGCACCATCACGTTGCGGACCGGATCACCGACCAGCTGGCAGTTGAGCGCGATGTCCCCGAGTCGCACCGTATGTTCTCCGGTCACGAGTTCGGCCGCCAGGATCGTGTCGTTGGCGCCGATCGTTCCCGCGTCCAGGTCATCGACGGCCAGCGTATAGCCATCGTCAGGGTTCGGCCCGCTCGTCGAGGTGACGACCTGCAGGCCGCCTGCCGTGGTGACACAGGCGACCTCGAACGTCGTCGCGACCTTGCCGCCATCGATCAGCTGCACGGGTCGCGGGTTGGCTCCGGCGACGGTGCAGTTTTCCGCGACTTCGGTGAGCGCGACGGAGTAGCTGTCGACGGCCCGGTTCGCGAATTCCACGCTGTCGTTGACTCCGATGATCGCTGCGAACACCCCGTTGACCTGGATTTCGTATCCATCCGAATCGAGCTCCGGCCCGGTGCTCGTCGTCAGAACCGAAAAATCGCCGCGCGGTCCCGGATCCGTGGTACCGCCTCCATCGCCACCGCATGCGCCCAGCACGAAGCTCGACGCGGCGCACGCCAGAAGGACTGCCTGCCTGGGGAATTCCATTCGAAGTCCGGTCAATGTGGGTATCTGCGCTTCACTCCTGCCGGCACTCCGCGTTTCACCCACGAAGCAGATGTTCGTTCCCGCCGGACGGCCGGCTTGCCGGCGAGGTCGCGCAAAACACGCGCCGTGTTATCTTGGGCGGCTGACATTCGGCGGTCCGGCGACCGGCAGCCGGGGCCGATGATAGTCGTCTCTGCCGGCGCTCGACAAGGAGCACATCTTGGCCAAGGCAAATGGCAGCGGTAAGGGATTCTTCATTCTGATCGCCATCGTGGTGGCGGTAGGGGGCTACCTTCTCGTGCGCGCGGGAGGCTCCCCGGAAGCTCCCGAGCTCGCTCCGGTCGCCCTCTCCGGCGGTGACGTAGCGGCAGACATGTCATCGGGTACGGCGCTCGGGCCGGAGGATGCTCCGGCGGTGATCATGGAGTTTGCCGACTTCCTGTGTCCGCACTGCCGACAGTTCAACGCCCTGAGCGGAAAGCTCCTGCGGCAGAACTACGGCAGCTCGGGAGACATGAGGTGGATCTCGTTCGATTTTCCGCTGTGGCCCGAATCGTGGGCACCGGCCATCGCGGCCCAGTGTGCGAAGCGGCAGGGCAAGTACTGGGAGATGAAGGACCTGCTGTACGCCCGCGTGGACAGCTGGAGGAGAGAGTCCAACCCCAACCGCAAGTTCGTCGACTATGCGCGGGACCTGGGGATGGACGCCGACGCCTTCAAGTCGTGCGTGGATGGGCAGGAGACGCTCGCTGCGGTCCAGGCGTCCAAGGCGTACGGGGAGTCTCTCGGGATCTCCTCGACGCCGACCATCTACTTCAACGGTGAGCCGTACACGCTGACGGGTCCGGACTACGGGTATGGCGGTCTCGAGGAGCGCATCAAGGCCGCCGCGGCCGGTGAATAGCGTTCCGGGATCGACTGGAATGTCCTTCGAAACGCGAATGCGGGGAATGGTCCTGGTCTCCCTCGTCGGGCTCTTCGTCGCCGTGTACCTGCTGCTGTACCACCTCGGCTACTACGGTTCCCTCGTTTGCGGTTCCGGTTCGTGCGAAGTCGTCCAGAGCTCGGAATACGCGCGCTTCCTCGGGCGTCCGGTGCCGCTGTGGGGCTCCCTGTGGTACGGCGGGATGCTGGTCC
>CANPVW010000102.1 GCA_947581745.1 Candidatus Benthicola azotiphorus | reverse complement strand
CGCGGCCTCGGCGTTGCCGGGATCGGCCGTCACGAGCTGCCGCATGAGCTCGACCGATCTGCGCGCGTCCTGCTCCTGGTACATGGCGTGCCGGGCCTCCGCGAGCAGCTGGAGGTTCCATGGCAGCCTCTCCCGCAACTCCCAGGCCCTTTGCGTCGACGCGAGCAACAGCTCCGGCTCGTCCGCCCATAGAGCCGCCTCGTAGAGCCGGAGCTCGGCCAGCGCGAAGCTGGAGTCGGCGCGGAGCGCATCCTGCAAATGCCCGATCGCCTCGTCGTGTAGTCCCTCCTCCAGGGCCCGCTCGCCCGCCAGGAAGGCCTTCAGCGCCGGAAGAGAGGTGGTCGGCAGACCGCCGAGCCCGCGGCGCGGAGCTCCCGAGGGCTCAGCCCACCCGAGGAGCAGCTCGCGCGCCATCAGGTCCACGGCCGCGAACAGACTGTCCTCGTCCTCGACGGTCACCAGGGACTGGGACACCCGGTCGCCCGAGACGGAGGCCAGCGTGGCCGTGATCTGTGCCGTTGAGCCGGTCTGGATCACGCGTCCGGTAACGTACTCCGTGGCTCCCACCCGCATGGCGGCTTTCTCTAGCAGGTCTCGATCCCGCATCTCACCGGGAGCCACGTCCGGAGGAGCGAACGTGAGCATGAGATCATCGATGGAGAGCTTCGCGCTGAGCAGCTCAGCCATCGCACTGCCCAGGTAGTCGTACGAGCCTGTGCCCTGCACCGCAAAAGGCAGCACGGCGACTCGATGGGGGAGTTCCGCCGCTCGCTCGGGCGGCCTTTCCCGGGAAACGACCACCGCGAAGAACAGAGCGACGACGAACACGGCACCCAGCACCTCTGCCCATCGACGCCCCGTCCGCCGAGGGCGCGCCACCGACACCTCGCCGACCCCGTCGATGGGCAGGTCATCGGGTAAGTAAACCTCCTCTATTCTCGGTTCGGGCGCGAAGGAGGAGGTGCGGGCCGCTTCGCCGGCGCTGGCCACGGCCTGTGCGTAGGCGGCCCGGGTCGCTTCGGTTGGTTCGAGATCGAAATCCGCGGAAAGGCGGTCGCTGTACGCCGTCCATTCCCTGGTCAGGCCCACGCCGTCGCCCGAGCTTCCCAAGCGTCTCAAGAGGTCGACCACGATCGTCTCGTCGTACGGGGATTCGCGAGCCGCCCACCGCGTCCAGTAGATCGCCTCGAGCCAGTTCCCTTCCCTTTCTCGACTGCCTGCCAGATCGCGGGCCGCCGACACCGCCCGATCGCGCAGCCGGGCTCGCTCCGCCTCCAGCCAGTGCTCGAGCTCCAAGCTTTCCGGGAGGCGGAGATCCTCGAGAAAGGCCCCACCGTAGAGCTCGAGTGCCGTCTCCGGCGCGCCGCCGTCGAGCGCTTCCTCGAAATCGACGACATCGCACTGCACCCGCCCCAGATCCACTTCCAGCTCGTCCCGGTTCACGGACCTGATCGCTGTCGGCCCGAGCGACCGCCGCAAGCCGTGAAGCGACTGATTGAGGGAGTTGCGTCCCCGTTCATCCGTGGAGTCGGCCCAGAACAGGTTGAGGAGGCGGGTTCTCGGAGTCGGGCCCGACGGTTGATTCAGGACGAGGTAGGTGAGCAGGGCGCACCGCTTCGGCTGCGCGATCACCGACTCCAATCGGGAGCCGTCGTCACCGCGGAGGTCGAACGGGCCGAGTGTGCGCAATCGTATCACAGTAAAGACTCCGTGACCCGTTCCCTTATCTGCCAGATAACCGGCTGATAAGAGTCCCTTCGTATATCGGACAAACCGAGCACTGCTTCCATGATAAGCCGGGAGCTCGGCTGCGTGCAGGCTGTCGGGCGATGGGTCGCCCCTCAGAACCTCGTTGTCCATCAGCAGGAGGTAGGTATGAACGCCCCCCGACTCGCCGGGATCCTGTCCGTGGCTGTCCTGAGCTTGCTTGTCTGGAGTTGTGACGCTCCCGTAGCACCGTCCTCGGGGCCGGAGGCTGCTTCGACACCGCTGTTCGGCGTCGACTGCTCCGCGCACCCGGATCACCCCAAGTGCGGCGGTTCCGGCGGCGGTGGTGGAGACGGCGGAAGCGCGCCGACCTACACGCTCGAGCTGTCGGGGGCGATGATCGCCGCCGCGACGCCCGTCGAGATCGGGCGCGACAACAAGAAAGCCCTGCAGGTGAATGGAACGATGGAGGTCGACTTCGCATTCAATCTGGACGGCGGAGCCAATTGCACCCTCGGCCTCCCGGATGGATATGCGGGGAACGAAGGCGCGCTTGAGACCTACCTCCGCAACATCCTGACCGGGGACGCGGGCTCACCCTCGACCCGCAACGTGTCACCCCTCGCCGTCGACAAGCCTGACGCGACGGGCTCCATCCGGCTCCTGCCACTGGAAGAGCTCGGGGACGACCACTGGGTGTCCCTCGGCTTCAACGCTGGCGGCGTGGCCGACGTGTCCGGCGACTTCGACGGTCCCGGAGACCGGGTGCTTACCTACACAGGCGGCAACGTGCGGGTGGTCGCACGGCTAAACGGGGATACATGGGAAGTGTGTTCATCCACCGTTTCGTGCGGCGGTGCTGACCCCATCTCGGACCTCGTCTGTTCCGGGTGGTCGGGCCCCGTCGTGGCGACGCTGCGAGAGAGTCCGTAGGCCAGGGCTCTCTCCGTCCAGGAACGGAGTCAGCTCGGCGCATGATCGAAAGCCCGCCAGTTGTTCGGCTGGCTTTCCGCGATGCAGAGAGTTGCCTGAAGGATGCCGGAGTCCTGCAGCTCTCGATCCGCAGGCGACCCGCCGCCCCGCACCAGCGGTTGACTCACCCAGACGACCGCGCCTTCATGGAAGCATGAATCTCGATGGCGACCGCACTTTCCTTGACTGACCCTCGGGTACCGTCTGAATATCAGGAAGCTCGAGGCTCTCGAATCACCCTCAATCGCCAGGCTACCGTGATCCGCAAGCAATGACCGGCATACCCGAACGCCTCGCGAAAGCGCTCGACACCTCGTATCGGCTGGAGCGGGAGCTGGGCAGCGGCGCGATGGCAACGGTCTATCTGGCCGAGGACTTGAAGCACTGCCGCCAGGTGGCCGTCAAGGTGCTTCGTCCCGAGCTCGCCGCAGCCATAGGGGTGGAGCGCTTCACACGGGAGGTCGAGATCGTGGCCGGCCTCACCCACCCTCACATCCTCATGCTCATCGATTCGGGGGAGGCGGACGGGCACCTCTTCTACGTGATGCCGTTCGTGGACGGCGACACTCTGGGAGCGAGGATCAAGAAGGACGGGAAGCTGCCGGTGAGAGAGGCGATCCGGATCATGGATCAGGTGGCTTCCGCCTTATCTTACGCCCACGAGCATGGAATCATTCATCGCGATGTGAAGCCGGGCAACATCCTCCTCTCCGGTGACCAGGCCATCGTGGCGGACTTCGGAATCGCCCGGGCTGTGGAAGCCGCGGGCGGCCCGAAACTGACGGGAACGGGGATGGCCGTGGGAACGCCTGCATACATGAGTCCCGAGCAGGCGTTCGACCACGGGATGGTGGACAGCCGCACGGACGTGTATGCCATGGGGTGCGTCCTGTTCGAGATGATCACGGGTCGGCCGCCTTACGAATCACCCACGGCGATGGGTCTGTTCGCGAAGCACGCGACCGACCGGACCCCGAGCCTCCAGCAGCTCGACCCCGACGTTCCGTTGTTCGTGGATCGGGCCGTGAGCCGGGCCATGGCAAAGTCGCCCGACGATCGTTTCGAATCACCCCGGGAATTCGCGGAGACGCTCAGGTCCGAGGCCATCGTGGCCCCGGTGGGCCGACGACGGATCGCGGTGCTTCCTCCCGTGAATATCGGGGGGGATCCGGACCGGCAGTACCTGGTGCTGGGGCTGCACGAGGCCCTGATTTCGCAGATCGGGCGGGGCGACCTGGCGGTGCTGGCACGCACCTCCGTCCTCCAGTACGAGGACGGGGATCACCCGGCCCGGGAGATCTGCCGCGAGCTGGCCGTCGAGGCCGTCGTCGAGTCGTCGATCTTCTGCGTAGGCGACTCCATGGGCCTTCAAGCGCGGCTCGTCGACGGTGCGACGGAGGAGTCCCTGTGGTCCGGGGCCTACGACGGGGAACTGAGCGGAGTCCTGTCCCTGTATCGGAAGACGACGGCTTCCATAGCGGACGAGATCCACTCGGCGCTGGGAACGAAGAGCCGCAGCGAGCTCGAGCGGAAGACGGTGGACCCCCGGGCGTACGAGAATTACATGCGCGGCCGCGTCCAACAGCAGAGCTTCAATCCGGCCAACCTGGACCGTGCCATGCAGTACTTCGAGGCGGCCCTGGAGATCGAACCGGAGTATGCCCGGGCTCACGCGGGAATCGCTCTCTGCTGGGGGTCGAAGGTGGTCCTCGGAATGGTCCCGGCGAACGAGTGCTCCCCGAAGTGGCTGGAGGCGGCCAGACGCGCCG
>CANPVW010000101.1 GCA_947581745.1 Candidatus Benthicola azotiphorus | reverse complement strand
GGGTGGGCCCTCGAGACGCTCGAGAAGCACGCGGTGGACGCGAGACCGTACCTCTACGACCTGCAGCAGCTGGATGCGGCATCAACGCACGATGAGCTGTGGAATGCCGCACAGAGGCAGCTGCTGAGGGACGGCCGGATCCACAACTACCTCCGCATGCTGTGGGGCAAGAAGATCCTCGAATGGACGGCGTCTCCGAGAGAGGCGGCCAGGGTGATGATCGAGCTGAACAACCGTTACGCCATCGACGGCCGAGATCCGAACTCCTACTCGGGCATCTTCTGGTGTCTCGGAAGGTACGACCGACCGTGGGGTCCCGAGCGACCCGTGTTCGGCAAGATCCGCTACATGTCCTCGACCAATACGGCTCGAAAGCTGCGAATCGGCGAATACGTGGCGCGGTACGCCGAATGAGGATCCATCAGGTCACGGCAGGCCGCCTCAGACCCGGATCGAGTCCTGCTCAATCGCGGCGAGGGTCTTCTGCAGGTCCTCGAGGTTCGATACGAGACGAGCATCGATCGACTCGATGGCATCTCGGTAGGCAGGCGCCGCTCGCCCGCCCACGAGGATCGGAAGATCGGGCCCGATCGCGGCTCGGAGCGCCTCCAGCTCCTTCGCCACGCTCGGGTCGTCCGTCTGAAACACCAGGCTGACCGCGACGGCCGCGGCAGCTGTGGCTCGCGTCACTTCACCGAAGTCGGCGGCAGGCAGGCTGGCACCAAGATACGTCACGTGCCACCCCTGCACTGCGGCCGCGGCCGACACGAAGAGCGCTCCGAACTCGTGCGCCTGTCCGGCCGGCGTCCCGACGACGAGGCCGGGCGCCCCGGGGCCGGGCATCGCCGAGCTCGCGAGTGACTCGAGAACGCGCCGAATGACTGCCGAGGCCAGGTGCTCGTGGCCCGGGCTCAGCTTCCCGTGCTGCCACCTGTCACCGATCCCGGCGAGCAGAGGCGCCACGACCTCTTCGATCAGCATCGGCGCCGACAGCGCGACGGCGGCTCGCATCAGCGTCATCTCGAGCCGCGCTGCATCGAGAGTGTCCACCGATGTGAGGCAGGCGGCCAGGTAGACCTCCGGGGCAGAGGACAGGCCAGTTTCCATTTCCCGGCGGCGGTGCACCGCCGCGGCGGCGTCCTCCTGGACCAGTCCCTGAAGCTCTTCGAGCGACATGTCCGCCACCCGGCTGATTCTCCGACCCGCCGATGTCGCTCTCTTCAGGAGACCCAGAAGCTCGACGTCCTGGTCGGAGTAGAGCCGATGCCCACCGCTCGATCGGCCCGGCTCCACCACCTCGTACCTCTTCTCCCAAACGCGAAGGACGTCAGCCGTCAGCCCGGTGCGTTTCGCCACCACCTGGATGGGGTGCCGCTTCTCCGACGTCGAGTGTCCGTTCATGGGGGGCAATGTGCGACTCCTCTTTCTGCGCGGCCATTCCGGAAGCTGGACACGGGTTGAACGGAACGGTGGTCCCGACCGCATGATCGAGCCACGTACCCATTCTGTCAAGTACATACTCTGGATATTACATTGACAATAATTCGCTTGCGGACATGCCGTCGACTCCCACTCGAATCCTGTTGCTTCGCACGAGAGGCACGATGAACGGCACGCTGCGCCGTACCATGAAGGTGAAGCGACCGATCGATGAAGTATTCGGTTTCTTCTCGGATGCCTCCAATCTGGAGCGGATCACGCCCCCGGAGCTTCGGTTCCGGATACTGACGCCTCTCCCGATCGACATGCGGGAGGGGACGCTGATCGACTACCGGCTGCGCCTGTGGGGAGTTCCGCTCACCTGGCGGACGTTGATCTCCCAATGGGATCCCCCCGGCGGTTTCGTGGACGAACAGGTGCGAGGCCCCTACCGGGTGTGGATCCACACCCACCGGTTCATCGAGGATCGAGACGACGCTGCGTGCACGTGGATCCAGGATGAGGTGCGATATCGGCTCCCGTTCGGACCGGTGGGTGCCGCCGGCCTGCCCATCGTGCGAAAGCAGCTCGCCCGGATCTTCGATCACCGGGCCGAGGTCACGACCCACCTTCTGTCGGACCGCTGACCGAGCGTTCTCCCGGACTCGCGTCCGGTCGAGCGCACAAACGACGCATCTCCAGACGAGGACGCTGGCGAAGTTGCCGGCGGCCTGGAGCAACCGGATTTCAGAATGCGAACGGAGGAGCAACGATATGTATCGCTGGCATTGGTTCAAGAGACTGGTCCTCGAGCTGGAGGAGGGCCGCAGAGGAGCGGATCCCCGGGGCCCGGCGGGCGGAGCACCGACCCATCGAGAGCCGTCGGAGCGGGCTCGACAGGCCGAACTGCTGGCTCTGGCTCGCCTCGGCAGGAAGGACGCCGCGTGACGGCTCTTGCCCGGGCCGCCCCGACGGTCGAGTCTGTATGCGTGCCCCGCAGGTGCTGCGTGACCTTTTCCTCACACGGAGCGTCTGCTCGAGAGATGACGAGAAGCCGAGACACATCGTTCGCCGAGAGCCTGGTCATCTGGAGCATCAGGCGGCGCTACCTGCGGGAGATGCGCCGAGAGGCGGGGCTGCCCCGATATGGCAAGCTGGGAGCGGAAGCCGTGGCCCGTCTCAGCATCGATGCCGTGCGTCACCTGCGTGAGATCCTGCTCGAGGAGCGAAAGGAACTGCGGGACAGGGGCCGGAACCGGGCAGCCGACTCACTCACGTCGGCGATCCGGGACCTGGACTCCAGGACGCAGATTCTCAACGACCTGCTTCACTGATCCGGGAGCTTCGGCTCGGCCCATCACAGCTCGACCGCGATGCGGGCGGCGAGGCGGGCGTTCGCCTCGAGGAGGGCCAGGTTGGTCTCCAGCGTCCTTCCGTGGCTTGACCGGGCGAGACTCTCCAGGAGGAACGGGGTGACCTCCTTTCCGCGGATTCCCGCCAACTTCGCCTCCTCCAGGGCTTCCCGGATCCAGGTGTCGACCTCCGCGAGACGAATCGCCGTGCCCGGCGGCGGGGGCTGCGCCACCACGACTCCCTGTCTCCTCTCCAGCGCTGCGTGCACCCTCAGAATGGCGGCGACCTCCCGCGGATCATCGGCCCGGTGCTCCAGGGGGAGACCGCTCTCCACCGAATAGAAGGCGGGAAACTCGTGGGTGCCGTACCCGATCACGGGCACACCCAGGCTCTCCAGCGTCTCCAGCGTACGGCCGAGGTCGAGCACGGA
This sequence comes from Candidatus Benthicola azotiphorus, assembly GCA_947581745.1. Taxonomy (GTDB): domain Bacteria; phylum Gemmatimonadota; class Gemmatimonadetes; order Palauibacterales; family Palauibacteraceae; genus Benthicola; species Benthicola azotiphorus. The sequence goes on along the minus strand of CANPVW010000101.1, from coordinate 9,638 downwards.
CTTCGCGCCCGAGCAGACGACCGCGATCGGAGTCCGGGCCAGAGCGTGCAGGTCGGCCGAGACATCGAGACTGTCCTCCCCGCCCCGGTGCACCCCGCCGATTCCTCCCGTCGACAGGATACGGATGCCGGCGGTCCGGGCGAGGCTCGCCGTTGCCGCCACCGTCGTGGCCCCGGGCCGGTGGGCTGCGATCACCGGCGCGATGTCCCTCACGCTCACTTTGGCCACCTGAACGCCTGAGGACAGCTCTTCGATCTCATCCGGCGTCAACCCGACGACCACTCGACCGCGCAGTAACCCGATGGCGGCCGGGACCGCTCCCTCGTCCCGGACCGCGGCCTCCATCGCGGCCGCCGCCTCGAGGCCGATCGGGTGCGGAAGGCCATGCGAAAGAACGGTGCTTTCGAGCGCGACGACCGGTCGACCGGTGGCCAGGGCGGCGGCCACCTCGACCCGGACGTCCAGGAACCTCTCCATCTCTGCCTCCGTTATTGTCGCGCGACAGTCGGGCGTGAGCGGCGCACCGCCTGACCGACGGGCAACATACCGAGGGGGCTCAGGTGGCACGACCGGGGTGACCCGATTGCCCGATCCACGCGGGGACATCATTCTCCTTCGGCCCGTACTCACACAGACCCGCTTGCCAGCAGGAGGTCGAGCATGACAGGACCGTTCGAGAGCACCCCCGGAAGCCAGGGAGGGTTGGGCTCCCGCCTGCTCGGCCGTAAGGCCCGTGGGGCGGCCGCACGCGACATCGAGGCCCTCCTCGCCGGCTCCCCGGAGCTTGCCGCGGTCACGGGCGACAGGGTGAGGGCGATCGCGACGGAGCACGGACTGGAGATGTCGCGCCTCCAGTCGCAGTGCCGGGACCTGTATCGCAGGTACCTGGAGTTCTGCCTCGTGGATCGTGCTCTCAGCGACGCCGAGGTCGCGGACCTCACCCACTTGAGGGAGATCCTCGCGCTGCCGGACGGGGTGGCATCCGAAGTCCACGAAGAAGTCGCGTGTGCGGTATACGGCGCCGCCGTCGACGAGGTGCTCTCCGATCACCGGCTCGATCCGGATGAAGAAGTGTTCCTTCAGAGCATTCGAGACGGGCTGAACATCGACCCGGATTCCGCCGATCGCACTCTCGAGGAGGGTCGGCGGCGGGCCAGGCAGCGCTACCTGTCCACCGTCGTGTCGTCGGACGACATTCTGGTCGCTTCGCAGGAGATCAAACTGGAGATCGCCGGATCCTCCGAGGAGTCGATCGAGGGTGCCGTCTCGGACGCTCTCGTCGAAGCGAGCACGGTGCTGCCCGGGCTCAAGCGGGTCGAGCTCACGGCGCTGGAGGCGGAGATCGCGGGCGGCGAAGTGGGCCGCTGGCACGTGAAGCTGAAAGCGGTGCTCGACAAGCGCTGAACGTGCTTCAAGCAGTCGTCAGAATCAGCTGACGTAGCTCGTCGGGATTCGAAACCGGCTGCTCGCACGCGAAGCCGGAGCACAGATACGCCGCCGCGCCGCCGGTCAGCAGGTCGAATCCGCTCGTGAAGGGCGCGAGCTCAGCCAGGGCCGCCCCTTCCGACCCGGGCGGGCGCCACAGCACGACCCGATTCGGATGGTACCCCTCGCGTGCCACTGCGATGAGAGCCTGCGTGTCCACGGCGGTGCGGTCGCCGACGATCACGAGCTCCTGGGACGGGCCGATCGCCAGGTCGAGCGCGCACAGGAAGAAAGAGAAGGACGAAGGCTGCGCGGCGACCTGCCGGGAGAACGCGGCGGCCGCCTTGGAGGCGAGTGACTCGTATTCCGGTCGACCCGTCAGGCGGGCCAGCCGGAGGAGGTTGTAGAGCGCGACCGAATTGCCTGACGGCACCGCCCCGTCGTATGCCTCCCGCTGCCGGACGATCAGGTCTTCCCTGTCCGCCGTCGCGAAGAAGAACCCGCCCCTCTCCGCGTCCAGGAACCGCTCGATCATCAGGTCCGTGGCGCGCACGGCACGGCGCAGGTGCTCGGGCTCCAGCGTCGCCTGGTGGAGCTCGATCTCGCCCCAGGCCAGGAACGCGTAGTCGTCGAGGTTGGATGGCAGAGCGACATCGCCGTCTCGATACCGGTGCAGCAGCTCCCCGTCCCTCCAGAGGTGGTCCTGGATGAAGGCGGCCGCCCTGACGGCCGCTCCGGTGAGATCAGGGTCGGCCAGGACGCGCCCCGCGCGGGCCAGGGCGGCGATCATCAGGCCATTCCAGTCGGTGAGCACCTTGTCGTCGAGCAGCGGGCGCTCACGCGTCTCACGCCGCTCGAACAGGCGAGCCCGGGCTTCTGCCAGCCGCTCCGCCACCTCGTCGGGCGGCCCTGCCCGCGCCGCGGACTCGCCGGCGGCGAAACCTGCCAGGTGCGGGATGTTGAGGCCGGTCGCCTCCCCGGTCGATTCGTCCCGGAAGTTCCCGCCTTTCTCGAGGTTCCAGATGCTGGCCGCGAGACGGGCCAACGGCTCGCCCAGTACCTCCTCGACCTCGGCGAGAGACCACAGGTAGAAACGGCCTTCCTCACCCTCGCTGTCCGCGTCCTCCGCCGAGTGGAAAGCCCCCTCGGGCGACGTCAGGTCTCGCCGCACGTAGTGCGCGATCTCCCGCACGACCGCCTTTCTCCCGAGTGTCGGCGATGCCTCGACCGATTCGGCGTACGCCAGCATCAGCATGGCCTGGTCGTAGAGCATCTTCTCGAAGTGCGGGACCAGCCATTCACGATCGGTCGAGTACCGGTGGAACCCGAACCCGATCTGATCGAACACTCCTCCGGCGCGAAGCGCGTCCAGGGTCCGTTCCACCATGTCACGCGCCTGCGTCACCCCGGTCCTCTTCCAGTAGCGGAGCAGGAAAAGGAGGCGGTGCGGAGTCGGGAACTTGGGAGCCGAGCCGAATCCCGCGTGCTGGCGATCGTACGATGCGGCCAGCTCGCTGAACGTCTGGCGCAGCACTTCCGCTCCGAGGGCACGCCCACCGAAGTCGGACGAGGCCATCCGGACCAGGTGTTCCTGAACGGAGGCCGCGGAGTCGAGAAGCGCGCCACGGTTCTCCCGCCACGCCTGGCTGATCCCGGGGATCAGCTCCAGCATTCCGACCCGACCGTGCGTGTTCTCCTTCGGGATATAGGTCGCGGCGAGAAACGGGACCCGGTCCGCGGTCATCAGTATCGTGAGCGGCCACCCCCCGCGTCCCGTCGTGAGCTGGGCGACCGTCATGTAGATCCCGTCGACGTCCGGCCGCTCTTCCCGATCCACCTTGACGTTGACGAACGTCTCGTTCATCAGCCGGGCCACATCCGGGTCCTCGAAGGACTCGCGTTCCATCACGTGACACCAGTGGCAGGTGGCATAGCCGATCGACAGGAAGATCGGTCGATCCAGCGCGCGGGCAGCCTCAAACGCTTCATCTCCCCACGGATACCAATCCACCGGGTTGTGCGCGTGCTGCAGGAGGTAGGGGCTCTTCTCGTTAATCAGTCGATTGGACATGTGTCGCAGGGTAGTGTGGCGTTCCCGGGCAGGCAATCGGTCGGGGATTATTGCAAGACGTGTGGACGGATTGCGGCGATCGCGCGCAGTGAAGATCGGAAGGCGAGCGGCCGCTCGGGCCGAGAATGCCGCCAGTTGGCGGGCGCGCTGCAGGACCTCCCGTCCCGGATCGGGTCTTGCGTTCGGAGCCGGATGAGCAAACCCGAGCGAGGAGGGCGACATGCAGGTCGCATTCTACGACTGGACGACCTACTGGACCGGGGCCGTGGAAAAGGGCCAGGGATCTCTGCCTCGCTGCGTGCTCAATCTGCTGGAAGCGGCCCGCGATGACGACTACGACGACTTCGCGGCGCATGCGCGCTCGATCCCGTATCTGGAGCTGACCGTCGCTCAGATCATCTTCGAGCGAATCGAAGAGCTGCATCGGGAGGAACCGGGCCTGGATCGCCCGGCCGAGGCGATCGCCGAGCTCGTGGACGTGCTCATCTCGGAGGAAGCCCGGCGGAACGCAGCCTGATGTGCCCGCGCGACGATCGTCGATCAGCGGTCTTTCGCCAAACATCGCCCGATTCACACGTTTTTCCATATCCGTCACATCGTGACGGGTTGGACCGATGTGTCATTCGTGGCGGATATATGGGGCTGAACCCTCCGGGATGGCCGGCCCGGGATGTGGAACGGCACTTGCTGATTGCGCAGGCGGAGGAGTGCGGCATCGAGCGGCGGGCCGTGCCACGGACCTGGACGAGAACTGCGCGGAAACACTGACATGGCGACCGAGAACGACACCGGATTCGACGGCCCCGCGGGCGCCGGCAGCGCCGCCGGGGCGGAGCGCGTCCACATCACGGTGCCACGGCCGCTTCCTCGAAGCATCGCCTGGGAACCCACCGAAGCTCGCGACTCACAGGGCGACGCTTCCCTGTACGACATCTTCATCACCCAGAATGCCCTCTCCCGGCTTCTGAGACACGTCCGGAAGCCGCAGAGTGACGGCCAGCCGTTCGGACTTCTCGCGGGAGACCTGTGCGAGGACCTGGACTCGGGCCGCAAGTACGTGCTGATCAGCGGGGTCTGCCCCTCATCTCTCCCTCTCCTCTCGGATCCCGTGGACAGGATTCCGGCGGAGGCCTGGGATCGCCTCCGCGACGGGGCCGCGAAGCTGAGGGGAAACCTGGTCGGCTGGTACTTCGGGCGAAACGACGGCGCCGTGGCGCTCTCCGAGGGCGAGATCAGTACTCACTCGAAGTACTTCGGCGAGCCCTGGCACAGCGCGATCGTCGTCGTGAGCGACGACGAGGATGCCCGGGGAGGATTCTTCCGGAAGACGCCGGACGGCCTCCAGGGATCCGTACCGCTCCCCTTCTACGAAGTCGTGGCGGCACGCGCACTCGGCAGCGGCGAGCGCCGCACCGTCCTCGACTGGACCAACGTACGCACCGACGCCGCCGTAGTGCGCGAGTCTCACGATCCGACGGCATCACAAGGCGATGGCGCGGACTCGCGGCGCCAGGCGAGGACCGGGTCGGAGAGACAGTTCGGGACGGCCGACGGCTTCTCGGGCCCCCTGGCCGAGGAGATCGCGAGGCGTTCCATCGTGGCCCTCGCCGCCCGGACAGCCGCCGAGCTCGGGGAGCAGAGGCAGAAGGCCGAAGAGGCGGCAAGGAATGCGGAGCGCGAAGCGGTTCGGCGGGCCGCCGAGCTCGAGGAGGCAAGGGTAGCGGCGGAGCAGGCGGCGGAGCGGACCGCCCGGCTCGAGCAGGAGGAGAGCGAGGAAGCCGAAGCGGAACGACGCCTGGCCGAGGATGCCGCGCGAGAGGCGGAAGAGGCCGCGAAGCAGGCCGAAGCAGAGGCGGACAGACTGGCTTCGGACCTCGAGCAGCTCCGAACCGCGGCCGCGGAGGCCGAACGCCGCGCCACCGAGCTCGAGGCAGCTCTACGGGCTACCGAGGCAGACGCCGCCAGACGGGTGGCCGAACAGGAGGCCGCTCGCAGGAAGGCCGAGGAAGAAGCCGCTCGTCAGGCGGCCGAGGCTCGCTCAGCGCGGGAGGCGGCGGAGCTCGAAGCGGAGCTTCGACGAACCGAAGAGGCCGCGCGCATAGCTGCCGAAGAGGAGGCTTCCCGGAGGATCGAGGAAGCGCAGCGTGGTCGGCTGCTGGCCGAGCAGGAGGCCGAACGCCGCGCCAGTGAGCTCGAGACGACCCTGGCTTCGGCGGAGGCCGCTCGAAAGCGCGCCGAAGAAGAAGCCGCGCGGCGGGCAGCCGAGCTGGAGGCGTCCCGGCTCGCCGTCGAGCAGGAAGCGGAACGCCACGCCCGTGAGCTGGAAGCCACGCTGGCCGCAGCCGAGAAGGCCCGCCACAAGGCCGAGCAGGAGGCCGCGCGAAGGGCCGCCGAACTGGAGGCCGCCCGCCTGGAGGCGGAGAAGCTGGCCGAACGTCAGGCAGCGGAGTTGCAGGCGACCCTCGAAGCGGCTGAGGCGAACCGACACGACGCGGAAGCGGAGGCCGCCAGGCGTACCGCCGAGCTGGAAGCCGCGCGCAAGGCGGCCCAGGCGGAGGCCGAGCGTCAGGCGGCCGAGCTCCAGGCCACCCTCGAGGCAGCCGAAGCCGCGCGCAAGGCGGCCGAGCAGGAAGCCGCGAGGCGTGCCGCCGAGCTCGAGACCGCGCGCAAGGCCGCGGAAGAGGAGGCCGAGCGTCAGGCGGCCGAGCTTCAGGCCACCCTCGAGGCGGCCGAAGCCGCGCGCAAGGCCGCGGTGGAGGAGTCGGAGCGACGCACGGCGGAGCTCGAGGCTGCCCGCAAGGCGGCCGAGGAGGAGGCCGCCCGGCAGGCGGCAGAGGCCGCCGCGGCGATTCAGGCCGCCGAGGCCGAGGCCTCCAGACGGGCGGCTGAAGCCGAAGCGGCGCGCGAGGCGGCCGAACGGGAAGCCAGGCGTCGGCAGCTCGACGCCGAGGAGCACGAAAAGGCGATCTCGGATGCCGTGCGACGCGTGACGGAGCTGGAAGGCGCCCGGAAGGCAGCGGAGGCCGAGGCGGCCCGCTGGGCCTCGGAAGCGGAGGCGGCTCGCAAGGAAGCCGAGGAGGAAGCCGCCCTGCGGACGGCCGAGATCAAGGCGATGCGAGAGGCCGCCGCCGAGGCGCGACAGCAGGCCGACCTGGAAGCCCAGCGTCGGGCGGCTGAAGTGGAAGCGGCCCGCCGGGCCGCCGAGGAATCGGCACGTCGGGCCAGCGACGCCGAGATCGCCCGGAACCTCGCCGAGGCGGAGGCCGAGCGCCACCGGTCCGAAGAAGCGCTCCGCCGGGAGGCCGAGGCAGAGGCACTGCGGAAGGCGGCCGAGCTCGAAGCGGCTCGCAAGACTGCGGAGGAAGAGGCGGCGAAGCGCGCCGCCGAAGTGGAGGCGGCGAGGAAACAGGCGGAAGAGGAAGCCAGGCGGCGCGAGGCGGAAGCGGCTGCTCGTCTGGCGGCGGAGCAGGAGGCGGCTCGAATCACCGCGGAGCTCGACAAGACGCGGGAGACGGCCGCCGTCGAGGCGACGCGCCGGACGGCCGAAGCGGAAGCCGCCCTCGAGGCCGCCCAGAGGGAGGCCTCGCGACGGAAGGAAGAGGAGTCCGCACGCCGGGCAGCCGAGATCGAGGCCGCGGGTCGGGCTGCCGAGCTGGAATCTGCCCGGCAGGCGGCGGAAGCGGAGGCCGCGCGGATGGCGGAGGAAGCCGCCGCGGCCGTCGAGGCGGCTCGCGTCGAGGCCGGACGCCGCGAGGCAGCCGAGCAGGAGGCCGCGCGCAAGTCACTGCAGCTCGACGCGGCGCGGCAGGCCGCCGAAGACGCGTTGCGACAGGCGTCCGAGAAGCGTGCGGCAAAGGAAGCGATTCAGGAGGAAGCCGCCCTCAAGACCGAGCAGGACGAGGCGGCACTGCGAGAGACCGAAGAGCGGATCGCGAAGCAGGCGGCCGATCTCGAGAAGGCACGCGCGGCCGCCGAGGAAAGGGCGACCATCCTGGCGGCCGAGGCGGAAGACGCCTGGCGCTCCGCCCGACTGGAGTCCGACAGGCGTCGCAAGGCCGAGGAGGAGGCGGCCACCCGGGTGGCGGAGCTGGAGGCCGCGCGACTCGCCGCGGAAGATGAGGCCGCCCGCATCGCGGCCAAGGCCCGCCAGGTCGCCGAGGTGGCTCGCCAGGAGGTGGCCCGCCTTCGGATGGAGAGGAAGACCCTCGAGCAGGCCGTCGCGCGGCGGGGAGCCGAGCTCGAGGCGATCCGGCACACGACCGCTCAGGAAGTCGAACGGCGCAGAGACGCCGAGCTTCAGCGAGCCGTCGAGGCTGCGGCACGCCAGAAGGCGGAAGAAGAGGCCCGCAGGGTGTCGGTGGATCGCGCGAGGCGGGAGGTCGCCGAGGCCGACGCTCAGAAGGCGGAAACGGCCGCGGCGGCGGCAGCGAAGCGGGAGGCCGAAGAACGAAGGCTCGAGCGGGACAACGAGCTCGAGGCAGCCCGGAAGAGGAGACGCGATCGCTGGAGCCGGCACGCCAGGCAGGCGGGCAACGTCGCGGCGAGCATCGGCATCGTGTCGCTGGCGGTGTTCGGCGCGGATCGGATCTTCCAGCTGCCGGAGTCCGCCCGGGCGCCGGGAGGAACGGTGCACCCCGTCCCCGTCGCGCAGCCAGCGGAGGCGAAGCCGCCCCTGGACTCGTCCGCCGACCCGATCGCGGACACCTTCGGCTCGTTCGGATTCGACTCCCTGACTCTCGGAGGCAGGCCGTTCGTAGTGCTTCCACCGGACTTCGAGGCCGGAGTGCCGGTCGTCGAGGAGCCGGAGGTCGTGCCGGCGGGCGTGGATCCCCGCATGGTCGTGCTGGACGCGCTGGCGGACTCGGCGGACGGCGCAATGGTCTTCTTCAGGAGCCTCGTCGCGGCATTCGAGAGAGGAACGAAGGGTTGTGACGAGCTCAAGGAGGCGTACGTCGAGGTCGACAGTCGCTGGGTGGCCTACGTAGTGAACGGCATGTCGCGGTGGAAAGCCGACCTGGACTCGGTGCGCACCGAACGGCACCGCGGCCTCAGCCGCGACAAACAGCGCGTCGAGCTGACGTACGAAGTCACCGGCTGCCCCGTACCCTGACCCGGCGAACCACATCGCGGCGGACCTGGCAGCCAGGTCATCCGCCGCTCGAGGCGCGATCTCCCACCAGCTACGTCGGTTTGAGTACATTGGAGCCGTCATTCCGGAGCTGCAGACCGGGAAGTCGCCCGGCTCCGATGCCGTGGAATCACGGGAGGTCCCACCTTGAGCAGAGTCAGCTTCCTCGAGCAGGTGAACCGCTCCTTCGACCGGGCGGCGGCGATTTCCGGACACGATCCCCATCTCCTGGCCCAGATCAAGGGCTGCAACAGCGTGTATCGTCTCACCTTTCCGGTGAAGCGGGACGATGGATCGATCGAGGTCGTCCAGGCGTGGAGAGCGGAACACAGTCACCACAAGCTCCCCACCAAGGGCGGGATCCGATACAGCCTCATGGTCAACGAAGACGAGGTGATGGCGCTCGCGGCCCTGATGACCTACAAGTGCGCCATCGTCGACGTGCCGTTCGGCGGGGCCAAGGGCGGGATCCGGATCGACCGCAGGCAGTACTCCCTCGCAGAGCTCGAGAGGATCACCCGCAGGTACACGTTCGAGCTCGTGAAGAAGCTGTTCATCGGGCCTGGAGTGGACGTGCCGGCGCCGGACTACGGTACCGGGCCGACCGAGATGGCGTGGATCGTAGATACCTACAAGTCGCTGACCGGCGGCGGTGAGCTGAACGGCGAGGCGTGCGTCACCGGAAAGCCGATCGCGCAGGGGGGAATTCACGGCAGACTGGAGGCGACGGGCCGCGGCGTCTACTACGGAATCCGGGAAGCGTGCGACATCGGAGAGGACATGGCCGCTCTCGGCCTGTCGAAAGGACTCGACGGCAAGCGCGTGGTCGTTCAGGGTCTCGGAAACGTGGGCTACCACGCGGCCCGTTTCCTTCAAGAGGATGGGGCGGTCCTGGTCGGCCTGGCGGAGTTCGAGGGAGCGATTGCCAGTCCGGCCGGGTTGGACCTGGCGCAGGTGGTCGCTCACCGGCGGGAGACCGGCTCGATCCTCGGTTTCCCGGGAGCCGTGGATCTT
>CANPVW010000100.1 GCA_947581745.1 Candidatus Benthicola azotiphorus | reverse complement strand
GGGAGCCAACGGCGTGGTCCTGATCGAGACGAAATCCGGCAAGGGCACGGCCAGCGGGGCGCGCGTGACGTTCACCGGGAACTTCTCGGGCTCCAACGTCGCCGGTCGGAACGACCTGCTGACCACGGACCAGTTCCGGACTGCCGTCGCGCAGTACGCCCCCCAGCAGCTCCAGTATCTCGGGGGCACCTCGACGAACTGGCAGAAGCTGGTGGAGCAGACGGCGATCGGCGGTGAAGGCACCGTGGCGGTGCAGGGCGGGGCCGACAAGATGAGCTTCCGGGTCGCCCTCGGATACCTGAACCAGGAAGGCGTGCTCCAGAAGTCGAAGGTGGAGCGGGTCTCGCTGAACATGGCGTACAATCAGCTCCTGTTCGACGACGCTCTGAGCCTGTCGGCGAACGTGCTGGGGTCGCGGAACGCCAACGAGTACACGGCCGGTGGGGTGATCGGGGGCGCCAACAACTTCGCCCCGACGCAGCCGATTCTGGATGCGAACAGTCCCTACGGCGGCTACTTCGAATGGGACGATCCGCTCGCCGCGAACAACCCGAAGGGTTCCCTGGACCTGACGCAGGACGAGGGTGTCACCTACCGGAGCATAGGCAACGTGACCGCCGAGTACGCTCTCCCGTTCCTGAGCGGGCTGTCGGTCACCGGCCGCGGCGGATACACGACGACCAACGTCGACCGCAGGTTCTTCGCCCCCTCGTACAGCAAGGACCAGGTGGACACGGGGAACTACGGTACGATCAGCGGTCGGGAGCCCACCGCGTACAGCTACCTGTTCGACGGGTACCTGACGTACGTGAAGAACTGGGATGTCAACAGCCTCAACGTGACGGGCGGCTACTCGTACAACTACCGCCGCCAGGACAACCCCTCCTGGTACGCGCAGCAGCTTGCCTCCGACCTGCTGGGGCTCGACGGAATTCCGTCGGCGAACCTGCAGCAGACCGCCCTGACGGTGGACGAGTTCAAGCTGGCCTCCTGGTTCGCGCGGGCCAACTACTCGTACAAGGACAGATACCTGCTCACGGCCAGCATCCGGACGGACGGATCCTCGAAGTTCGGTGCGGGGAACCAGTGGGGCACGTTCCCGTCGGGAGCGGCAGCGTGGCGTATCTCGGAGGAGTCCTTCATGGACGGGGCGGACTGGCTGTCCGACCTCAAGCTCCGCGTGTCGTGGGGTCAGAACGGCAACCAGGGATTCCCCAGCTACTCGCAGTACAAGGACTACGTGTTCGGTGACGCGCAATCGCAGGTGCAGTTCGGCGATGTCTTCGTGCCCACGGTCCGGCCCAGCGCCGCGGACCCGAACATCAAGTGGGAGAAGACTTCTTCGTGGAACTTCGGTGCCGACTACGGCTTCAACGAGAACCGCTACTGGGGCTCCATCGAGTACTACACGAAGGACACGGACGACCTGATCTTCGATGTCATCGTGGCCGGCGGCACCAACCTGTCGAACGTGGTGACGACCAACATCGGCTCGATGAAGAACAGCGGCTTCGAGTTCACGTTCAACGCGGCGCTCCTCGAGAGCACCGGGAACGGGTTCACGTGGGACGCGAACTTCAACTTCGCCTATAACAAGAACGAGCTGACGAGCATCGATCCGATCGCCGGTGGCGGTGAGCAGATCCTCTCGGGACCGTTCATCTCCGGAGGCGTGGGCAGCACGGTGCAGGTGCTCAACCCCGGATATCCGGTCAACTCGTTCCTCCTGTACAACCAGAAGTACGACTCGAACGGGAACCCGATCGTGGGCACCGATCTCGAGATGTACGAGGACACCAACGGCGACGGCGTCCTGAACTTCGATGACCGGGTGGTACAGAACAGCCCGCGTCCGGACTGGATCATCGGTCACACGTCGCTGATGCGCTTCGGGAAGTTCGACGGCAGCTTCACGCTGCTGGCCCAGCTCGGCAACTACGTGTACAACAACGTGGCTTCGAGCACCGGCTACTACGACAACCTGGTGGACAGCGCCAGGCCCAATAACCTGCACGCCTCCGTGCTCGATACCAGCTTCACCACGCCGCAGTACTTCTCCAACTACTACCTGGAGGACGCTTCCTTCCTCCGGATGGAGAATATCCAGATCGGCTACACCTTCGAGCGCGCCATGAGGGGACTGAGGATCTACGCCGGTGTGCAGAACGTGTTCACGATCACCGGATACAGCGGAGTCGATCCGACCTCCTCGACCAGCGGGATCGACAACAACATCTACCCGCGCACCCGGACGTTCACCGCCGGGATGAACGTGGCACTCTGATACAGGGCAACGAGGAACACGGACACGCAACCACGGATATGACCATGCGAATCCAGAAGATCACGACACTGTGCATCGCCTCGGCCCTGCTCCTTGTGGCCGCGGGGTGCGACATCACCACGGAGCCGAAGAGCTCCACCACCGACGCCGTGGTGTTCACGGACGCCGGTTCGTACGAGGCCTTCCTGGCCAAGCTGTACGGAGGGCTCGCCGTGACCGGCCAGGTCGGCCCGAACGGCAATGGGGACTTCGAGCGCCTCGACGAGGGGTTCAGTCACTACGGGCGTCAGCTGTGGCAGCTCGAGGAGCTGCCGACGGACGAGGCGGTGATCGCGTGGGGCGACGCCGGCCTCCCCGAGCTGCACACGCAGCTGTGGGCGTCCTCCAACCAGTTCGTCCAGATGATGTACTCCCGCATCTTCTACCAGGTCTCGCTGGTGAACGAGTTCCTGCGGGAGACGACGTCGGACAAGCTCTCCGAGCGCGGCCAGGAGTCCCTGGCGGGCGAGGTCGCGGGGTTCCGTGCGGAAGCGCGGTTCCTGCGTGCCCTCAGCTACTGGCACGGGATCGACCTGTTCGGTGACATCCCGCTGGTTACCGAGGACTTCCCGATCGGATCGACGCCGCCCGAGCAGAGCACTCGGTCAGCGATCTACTCGTACATCGTGAACGAGCTCAACGACGTCAAGAGCGATCTGCCCCCGGCGGGCGCTGGCGAGTACGGACGCGCCGACCAGGGCGCGGTGTCGATGCTCCTCGCCAAGCTGTACATGAACGCCGGTGTCTACGTGGGCGCGCCCGACTACGGGAACGCCATGGCGGAAGTCTCGCAGGTCATAGCCGGCGCGTATACGCTCAGCCCGTCTTACCAGAACATGTTCCTGGCGGACAACGGGCAGAACCCGGAGTTCATCTTCGTGACCCCGTACGATGGGGTAAAGACCAAGACGTGGGGAGGCACGACTTTCCTCGCGCACGCCGGTTGCGGCGGCAGCATGGACCCGGTGGCCTGGGGGATGGACTTCTGCTGGTGGGGTCTGCGCGTCGATCCGAAGTTCGTGGCCCTGTTCCCGAACCCGGCTGACAGTCCCGATTCACGGGCCATCTTCTGGTCGGATGGACAGAACCTCGAGGTCACGTCGATCTCGGACTTCGCCGCCGGCTGGGGGGCGCCCAAGTACAAGAACATCACCTCCCTCGGCGCCGTGGGTCAGAACGCGACTCACCCCGACATCGACTTCCCGATCTTCCGTCTGGCGGACGCGTACCTGATGTACGCGGAGCTCGTCCTGCGGGGTGGTGGCGGTGACATGGGGACGGCCGTGGGCTACATCAACCAGCTCAGACAGAGGGCGTATGGCGACGCCAGCGGGAACATCACCGCGGGCGACCTCACGCTTCAGTTCGTGCTCGACGAGCGGGCGCGCGAGCTGTGGTGGGAAGGGCACCGCCGGACCGACCTGATCCGCTACGGGCTGTTCACGGGCGGTGACTACCTGTGGGCCTGGAAGGGCAATTCGCAGGCGGGCTCGTCGACGCCCGACACGCGCAACCTGTATCCGATTCCGGCGAGCGAGCTCGTCGCGAATCCGAACCTGACCCAGAACCCGGGCTACTGATTCCAGCGTACCGGAATCCGTTGACCGGTCACCTTCAGCCTCAGCCCGGTCGCCCCATGGCGGCCGGGCTGAGCTGCATCATCGGGACGGGTGAGTCGTGAACGCGTCCCGCCACCGGGTATCCCCGGCGCTCCTGCTCCTCGCTTTCCTGGCGTGCGGCGGAGGAGATGAGCCGTCCGGGCCCTCGGGCCCTCCGCTGCGGCCCATTCGGCCACCCCTGGACGCGACGTACAGGCCGAGCGGCCACGCTGCCGCGGGCGATGTGTTCGTGCATCTGTTCGAGTGGAAGTGGACCGACGTGGCGGCCGAATGCGAGAACTTGCTGGGGCCGGCCGGCTTTCGGGCGGTCCAGGTCTCGCCCCCGCAGGAACACAGCATCGTCCCGGGCCACGACTGGAGCGAGCGCTATCAGCCCGTCAGCTACAGCATCGAACGAAGCCGATCGGGCTCGGGCGACGAATTCGCCGCGATGGTCGATCGCTGCGCCGCGGTCGGGGTCGACGTCATCGTGGACGCCGTGATCAACCATATGACCAACTATCCGAGCCCGGGCATCGGCAGCAACGGCACGGCGTACACGAAGTACGAGTATCCGGGGCTCTACGCGCCCTCGGACTTTCACGTTCCGTGCGCCCTGTACGACTACCAGAGCGCCGCCAACGTGCAGGACTGCGAGCTGTTCTCGCTTCCGGACCTCGACACGGGCAGCGAAACGGTGCGGCAGAAGATCGCCGGCTACCTGGTGGACCTGGCCCGCCTGGGAGTGGCGGGGTTCCGGATCGATGCGGCCAAGCACATCCAGCAGACGGAGCTCGACGACATCATCGACCGCCTCAACGTCACGCTCGCCGCCGACGGACGCCCGCCACCCTATGTCTTTCTGGAGATCAGCGGCGGAGCCGGGGAAGCCCTCTCGGAGGCCGACTTCTTCGGCGTGGGCTACGGCTCCGGCGGCGCCGCCGACGTCACGGAGTTCACCTTCACGGGCGTCGGGAGCAAGTTCCTCGGCCTCGACGGTGAGCACCCGTCCCAGCTCGACCCGGACGGCGACCCGGGAAGTCGATTCTCGGAGGCCGCGTGGGGCCTGATCCCGTCCGACAAGGCGGTCGTGTTCCTGCAGAACCACGACACGCAGCATCAGTGCGGTCTCGGGTATCGCGACGGCGATGCCTACCGGCTCGCCAACGTCTGGATGCTCGCCCAGCCGTACGGCTACCCGAAGATCCTGTCCAGCTACGCCTTCGCCTGCCCGGCCGGGAACTCCGTCGGGCCGCCATCCGACGCCGCCGGAAACACGCATGACGTGAGCTGCGCGTCGAGCCTCGAGACCGCGACGATCGGCGACTGGGTATGCGAGCAACGCGATCCCTCGATCATCGGAATGGTCGGATTCCGTCGCGTCGCGGCCGGTACGGAGATCGAGGACTGGTGGGACGACGGCGACGCGGCGATCGCGTTTTCGCGAGGGGACCGCGGGTTCGTGGCTCTCAGCCTGGACGAGCCGGTCTCTCTGGACGTGGCGACTCCGGTGGCGCCCGGCACGTACTGCGACGTGTTGACGGGAGGAAGGGTCGGCGGCGCGTGCGCCGGGCGAGAAGTCGTCGTCGATCCGGACGGCCGGGTGCGGCTCGAGCTGGAGCCGGGCGAGGCGGTCGCCATCCACCGGGACGCGCGGCTATAATCCGGGCCGGCGGAATCGGCCCGATCCCTTGAACGACCCTCCGGAAGCGCATGGATGAACTGAGAGATCTCGAGTCCCTGGCCACGGCGATGGGTGTGTACACCCGCTACACGGACGGACTGAGAAGGCCCGTCGTCGTGTCCCCGGATACGCTCGTTCGCGTGTGCGCGGCCCTGGGAGCGCCGGTCGAGAGGCCGGCGGACGCCGCCGGGGCGCTTCGGGCGCGGACAGGGCAGCGTGAGGCCGCTCTGCTTCCGCCCGTCATCGTCGCGTGGGACGGAACCCTCACCCCCGTCACGATCGACGCGTCCGGTCCGATCCACGCCGAGCTCGTGCTGGAGGACGGCGCGGCCCTCCCGCTCGAGATCCGCGGCCCTGAGATCCGGTCCGCCGCGTCCCTGCCGCCCGGATACCACCGCCTCACCGCCGAGGCGGCCGGCCGGGTCGATACGTGCCGCATCATCGCCGCGCCGACGCAGGCGTACCGGCGGCCCGGGGCGGGCCGGAGCTGGGGCATCGGCGCGCAGCTCGCGGCCCTGCGGTCGGCCCGCAGCCGGGCGTTCGGAGACCTGCGAGACCTGGAATTCGTGGGGCGCTGGGTTGGTGAGCGGGGCGGGGACCTGGTCATGGTTCTCCCGCTGCTCCCCACGTTCAACCAGGAACCGCCCGAGCCCAGTCCGTACTCGGCGGTGAGCCGCCTGTTCTGGTCCGAGCTGATCCTGGACCTGGGCGATTCGCACGTGCCGGCGGACGCTCCCTCGAGCCTCGACGTGCGCCGGGCGGACGCGGAGGTCCGGTCCGCCCTGGCCGGACTCCAGGCCCCCGACCTGGCCGGTCTGGACGACGAGCTGATCCGATACGCCAGGTTCCGCGGCGCCCAGGCCCGTCTTGGCCGGAACTGGCGCGACTGGCCGGCGGCGGCGCGCGATGGCAGTCCCGATCCGGACCACATCGACGAAGTCGAAGAGCGCTTCCACCTCGTGGCGCAGTGGATGGCCCGCCGCCAGCTCCGGGACCTGCGCAGCGGGCTGGAGCGGGACGGGGTCCGGCTCGGCCTCGACCTGGCGGTCGGCGTCCACCCGGACGGCTACGATCCGTGGTCCAGGCAGCAGCTGTTCGGGGAGGGCATGTCGGTCGGGGCCCCGCCGGACGGGGGATTCCCGAGCGGCCAGGACTGGGGCTTTCACCCGGTCCTGCCGGGCGCCTCGCGCCGGGAGGGCCACCAGTACCTCGCGGCGTGCATCGCCCACCAGGCGGCCGTCTCGGGAGTGCTGCGCGTGGACCACATCATGGCCTGGACGCGCCTGTACTGGATCCCGCGAGGCATGGGCAAGGACGAGGGCACGTACGTGTCGTACCCGGCGGAGGAGCTGTTCGCGATCCTGACCCTGGAATCGAACCGCAACCGCTGCGAAGTGGTGGGAGAGAACCTCGGCACCGTGCCTCCGGAGATCGGGGACGCCCTGCCGCGGCACCGGATCTGGGGGATGTACCTGGCGCAGTTCCAGGCCGCCGAGGACGGTGCCGTGTCCCCGCCCACCGCAACGGACATGGCGCTGGTCGGGACGCACGACACGCCCACTTTCGCCGGCTGGCTGGCCGGCGTGGACATCGGCGAGCGGGTTCGCTGCGGACTCCTCGCATCCGCCGCCGCCCCAGGCGTGCGCAGGGAGCGGGAGGCCGCGGTCCGCAGACTGGCGGATCACCTCGGACAGCGCCCGGACGAGCCCGGGCCGTTCCTGTCCGCGCTTCTCGACTGGCTGGGAGAGTCCGGCAGCCCGCTGGTGGTCGCGTGGCTCGAGGACCTGTGGCTCGAGGAAGAGGGCGTGAACCTGCCGGGCACGCGCTCCTCGGAGCGCCCGAACTGGCAGCGGCCGATGTCGAGGCTGCTCGACGAGGCTCTCGCGGATCCGGCGGTCGAGGAGAGGATCCGGCGGTTGGAGCGGGCGCGGCATCCCGCGTGAGAACCCACTGACAAGGCACCGGTCCACCATGGAATCAAGCGCCGCCCATCCGTCCGTCAGCTCCCGCCCGAAGCCGCGGCTCTCGTTCTGGGAGATCTGGAACATGAGCTTCGGGTTCCTCGGCATCCAGTTCGGGTTCGCGCTCCAGAACGCGAACGTGAGCCGGATCTTCGAGACTCTCGGTGCGAGCGTCGAGAACATCCCGATTCTGTGGATCGCCGCTCCGGTGACCGGGCTCCTCGTGCAGCCGATCGTGGGCTACCTCAGCGATCGCACGTGGAACCGGCTGGGGCGCCGGCGTCCCTACTTCCTCGGCGGTGCGATTCTCGCCTCGCTCGCGCTCGTCGTGATGCCGAACTCGCCGGCGCTGTGGGTGGCGGCCGGGATGCTGTGGATCATGGACGCCTCGATCAACATCTCGATGGAGCCGTTCCGCGCCTTCGTGGGAGACAACCTCCCATCCGAGCAGCGGACGACCGGCTTCGCGATGCAGAGCTTCTTCATCGGCACCGGCGCCGTCGTCGCCTCGATGCTCCCGTGGCTCCTCACCGGGTGGTTCGGGGTGAGCAACGAGGCGCCGGAAGGCGTGATCCCGGACTCGGTCCGCCTCTCCTTCTACCTCGGCGCCGCGATCTTCTTCGTCGCGGTGCTGTGGACGGTGATCCGGTCGAGGGAATACTCGCCCGAGGAGATGGCTTCCTTCGAGGAGAACCGGGAGCGCGAGGGGTTCGCCCGCGAGCTCCGGACGGCGGCGGAGTACGCCGAGAACGGCGCCCGGCAGATCCGCCTCGGCTGGATCCTGCTCGTCGTGGGCGCGCTCCTCAGCTTCTGGCTGATGCGGGGGGGCCTGTACCAGGTGATGATCCTGTCGGGGGGAGTGGCCTTCGTCGGCGCCCTCCTCATCCTCAGCGGCCTGCTGCAGAAGAGCGGACGGTGCGACAACGGGTTCGTCACGATCCTGAACGACTTCCAGGACATGCCCCACACCATGCGGCAGCTCGCGTGGGTGCAGTTCTTCTCCTGGTTCGCCCTGTTCGCGATGTGGATCTACACCACGGCCGCCGTGACCAGTCACATCTACGGGACCTCCGATCCCACGACGGCGCTGTACAACGAGGGCGCGAACTGGGTAGGCGTGGCCTTCGCGGCCTACAACGGCGTCGCCGCCGTGGTCGCCTTCGCGATCCCGGTGCTGGCGAAGCGGACGAGCCGCAAGATCGCCCACTCCATCTGCCTG
>CANPVW010000099.1 GCA_947581745.1 Candidatus Benthicola azotiphorus | reverse complement strand
CGGTTTCGACGAGCCGGAAAGCCATCTCCGGATCCAGGTCTTCCGAGATGGCGATCGAGTGAATCGACTGCGCCAGGTCTGCCGGGATGCGGTAGCGCGACGAATAGTCGATGATCTCGCGCAGATTGTCGTTCTGCAGGCGAACGACCGTACTCTGGCTGAGCGCATCGTCCGTCGCCTGTTCCGCCGCCGCCACGGTTGCCGCCGCGTCCGCCAGTCGGGGCCGGACGGAACCGAGCCACCACGCCCCGTTCAGCCCGATGACCGCCGCCATCGTGCCGAGCGCCAGACCCATGCCGCGTCCCCGGCTGTTTCGGGCGTCGCGAAGCTGCTCGCGCAGGTCGACGGCCGCGTGCAGCAGCGGCTTCGGCCCGACGTAGGAGTGCTCGCTCTTTCTCAACATCTATTCCCGCTCCTGCTCGAGTATCGTTCCCCTCACGGATGGGTCTCAGCGTCGGCCCTCCGCCACTCGCCGCTCGCGCCACCCGCCTTCCGCACAAGGCGAATCGGACCGATCGCCATGCCGCGATCCATCGCCTTGCACATGTCGTATACAGCCAGCAAACCGGCCGATACGGCGCACAGGGCCTCCATTTCCACACCGGTCCGGCCCTCGGTGCTCACCGTCACACCCAGGCGGATACCCGGGAGCGCCGGTTTTGTCTCGATCTCGACGTCGATTCCGTCCAGCGTCAGCGGGTGACAGAGCGGAATCAGCTCCGCCGTCCGCTTGGCTCCGCCGACCGCCGCGAGGCGAGCCACCGTCAATACGTCTCCCTTGCCGACCGTGTTGGAGACGATCGCGTCCAGGGTCGATCGCTCCATCCTGATCTCCCCTTCGGCCTCCGCCCGACGACGGGTCACCGGCTTGGCGCTCACATCGACCATCCGCGCCCGACCCTGCTCGTCCACGTGCGACAGCGACTCCAGTTTACCCATAATCCTCCATAATATGAAGAAACCGGGAATCGGTTCCATCCCGAGCCGATATATTCGGTTGCGCGTTCCGGCTAACGATCCCCAGCGCGTTCGACAGGTCAGCCAGCAGCACCGAGACGATGGTCTCGGGATTCCCGTTTCCGGCGGCTGCATCGCGCGCCGCCTCGACGTGACCCACGGCCTCCGCGAGTCGCTCGGGAGCCAGGGAGCGGACTTCGCCGATCCGGTCCCCGACGCCCGCGTCCAGGGCGGCTTCCGGCATGCCCGCAGCGACCGCGGCCGCGTCCCGAAGACTCGTCTCCAGCGCCTCGAGCATGCCTGAGAATGCGCCGCGAGCTCCCGCCGGAGGGTAACCGGCGGCCACGCGCAGCCGGTCGGCACGCGATCCCTTGAGGGCGCAGGCCAGCAGACGGTCCGCTTCCACACGGGGGTCGGCGCCGTCGCCGGAAGAGAGGGCGAGCACGCTGCCGATAGAGCCGTCCGTCCGCCGGACGGCGAGGGCCGCCTCGCCTTCGCTCAGGCCCGCGTACTGGACCAGGAAGGCCTGCGCCGCCTCGAGCGGAGGCGGGGTGACCCTGACCTGCAGCACCCGGGATCGGATGGTCGGAAGCAGGGCTCCGGGGCGGCTCGACGTCAGGAACACGAGGGTATCCGGCGGCGGTTCCTCCAGCAGCTTGAGGAACGCGTTGGCGGCCTCCGGGCTCGAGGCCTGTGGCACCATGCGCTCCGCGTCGCCGATCACGAAGACCGACGACCGTCCCATCGCCGGACGGCGCACCGCTTTCGCCCGGATCTCCTCCACGATGGGCAGGAAGATCGACGCGGCTTCGTCTCCGGTGGTGGGCCACAGCGGGTTTGCCCGTCGGGCCTCCAGCTCCTCCAGCCGCGCTTCCTCCAGCTTCTCGCGCCGACGATCGCCGGAGACCTTGGTCGGGGAGGGAAGTGGGAAGAACCAGTGCACGTCCGGATGCTGGAGGTCAGCCGCCAATCGGCACGAAGTGCACCGTCCGCAGGGACGGTCGCCGGCCGCGCACTGGACGAGCGAGGCCAGCCACAGGGCGAGGCGCTGCTTCCCTATTCCCGGCGGTCCCCTGAACAGCAGCGACTGCGGAATACGGCCGGAGTCGGCGGCCCCCGCCAGACGCGCCTGCAGGTCGGAGTGGCCGACGAGCGGCAGGAGGCTCACGAGCGCCCGCGCAACCAGCGCACAGGGTCGACCTGCCGCGGATTTCCATCACGACCCGGCTCGTAGATCTGGAATTCCACGTGCGTGCCGCCGGGAGAAGACTCGTCCCCCCCCACGTGACCGATGACCTGGCCGCCGCTCACCCGGTCACCCATGCGCACCCTCAGATCCTGAAGGTAGAGGTATCCCGACCAGTAACCGCCCCCGTGATCGATGATGACGGTCTGTCCCAGCACGCCCCGTGATCCGGCCCAGGCGACCTCGCCCGCTTCGACCGCCGTGACCGGCGTGCCCCTTGGGGCGCCGATCCCGATGCCCTTCCATACGTCCTCGACGTCCGGCTTGGCCTCTCCGAAGCGGTAGACGACGGCGCCCTCGACCGGCCAGTTCAGACTTCCGAGGTCCGAGGTCCGGAGGGTGGACGTGCTGCTCGTGCCTGCCACCCGCTCCGCCTCCCGCCGGGCGCGCTCGAGCTCGGCCAGCAGATCCCCGAGCTGCCGCTCCTCCTCGTCGAGCTGAGAGATGCGGGTCTCGGCCTGCGAAGCTCGCCGCTGCGCGTTGCGGAGCCGCCGCTCGCGCTGTGACTCGAGACTCTCGAGATC
Organism: Candidatus Benthicola azotiphorus; assembly: GCA_947581745.1. Lineage (GTDB taxonomy): Bacteria > Gemmatimonadota > Gemmatimonadetes > Palauibacterales > Palauibacteraceae > Benthicola > Benthicola azotiphorus. Next base: position 8,831 of record CANPVW010000099.1, on the reverse strand, counting down.
GCCGACCTCGCGCTGCTTCTCTCCCCGCAGGGATCGCAGTCGGGCGAATTCCTGGGCCAGCTGCCTGCGCTGTTCCACCAGCTTCTCATCGAGCCGCTGCACCTGACCGACGAGGGTGCGGTCGTAGCGGGCCACGAGGTGCAGGTACTTGTACCGGCTGAGCAGCTCGCCGAATGAGCGCGCCTCCATCATCACCTGAACGGCGTGCAGGTCTCCGCGCTTGTAGATCTCGCGCAGACGCGCCTGAAGCTCGGTCCGGCGGAGCACCAGCTCGTCGTGTGTGCGGAGCATGTCGCGTGTCGTCTCCTCCACCTGCACGGCGTAGGCTTCGATCTGCAGATCGAGCTCGTCGAGGGCGCTCCTCGAGGAGCCGATGCGCTGTTCGATGTTCGCGATCTCTTCCGAGAAGGTGTGAACCTGGCCCCGCAGCTCGTCGTACTCGCGCGCCAGCTGTTCCCGCTCGCGCCGGATCTGGTCGAGCCGGTCCTGGCTGTCCCGGATCTGGTCGCCGAGGGCGCTCTGGGCCGCGGCCCGGGGAGCGCTTCCGGCCACGAGAATCGCGAGCAGGATCAGCGCCCGCCCCACGCTGGAGCGGTTCAGGCCCGGCGGCCGATCAGTGGACATCCAGCCGACGAAGCTCGCGGCGAACCGCTCGACCGGCAGCCAGCATCCCCAGGATGCCGGCGAACGCCAGGCCGGCGGCAGTCCACGGGACCGGAAGCCAGGCCAGGGAGACGAGCGTGCGCTGCACGGCCTCGTAGGATCCCCAGGTCAGGCCGAGCGCCAGAAGGCCGCCCGCCAGCCCCGTCACGAGGCCCTCGACCAGGAACGGCCGCCGTATATAGCCGTCCGTCGCGCCGACCGTCTGCATGATGGCGATCTCGCGTGACCGGGCGAGCACGGACATCCGCACCGCGATCCCGATCAGAAGCGCGGCGCCGGTAGCGAAGCTGATGCCGAGAATCGCCGCGGCCCCACCGGCCACCCGTCGAAGGGAGTAGATCCTGTCCACCCATTCCCGCCCGTACCGGGCCTCTTCCACGAACTGGTAGGCCGAAACCCGGTCCGCCACCGCTTCCACGTCGTCCGGTGTGCGGTGATCGGGCTCGAGCCTGATCTCCAGCGATGCCGGCAGGGGGTTCACCTCGAGGTCGGAGTAGACGTCCGAAAACTCCGTCAGCTCCCGGGAGGCCTCGTACAACGCCTCCACCTTCGAAACGTACCTCGCGGACTCCACCTCCGGAAACGACTCGATCTCGTGGCGGGCGATCGCGATCTGCTCTTCCGACGCGTCGTCTCGCAGGTAAGCCACCACCTCGACCCGTCCCTCCACGTCCGACAGGGCCACGTCGATGTTGTGCGCGGTGAGAGCGAAGAGCCCGATGCTGAACACGCTGAGGCCGATGGCCATCACCGAGAGCAGCGTGAGGACCGGGGCCCTCCGAATGCCGGACATCGCCTCCCGCAGGGCCCTCATTCCGTCTCCCCCGCGGAGTCGAACACCAGCCGGCCCTGCTCGAGTTCGATCACCCGGACGTCCCGGTGTCGCCGGATGAGCTCCGCGTCATGCGTGGCCATGAGAACGGATGTGCCGGACGCGTTGATCTTCTGGAACAGGCCGAAGACGCCGGCCGAGGCCCTTTCGTCCAGGTTGCCGGTCGGCTCATCGGCCAGCAGGACGAGCGGCTCGTTCGCGAGCGCGCGGGCGACTGCCACCCTCTGCTGCTCTCCGCCGGACAGCTCGCGGGGGAACGCCTGGGCCCGCGCGGCCAGTCCCACCTGGCTGAGGAGCTTCTGCACCCTGGGCCCGATCTTCGCACGGGGCATCCCGGTGACCTCCAGAGCGAACGCCACGTTCTCCTCCGCCGTCAGGTTTTCCAGGAGCCGGAAGTCCTGGAAGATGTAGCCGACCCGCCGCCGCAGTCCTGGAAGGTCGCGTCGCCTGATCCGGCTGGAGCTGTACCTGGAGACCCGCACCTCGCCGGAAGTCGGCCGGTGAAGCATATGGATGAGCTTCAGGACAGTGGTCTTTCCGGCGCCGGAGTCTCCCGTGAGGAAAGCGAACTCACCTTTTCTAAGGTGGAACGAGATATCCTGCACCGCCGCAGACGATCCGCCGAAGCTCTTTGTGACCGAGCGAAGCTGTACCACCCTGCGCTCACCTCCCCGCGCCGCAGAATCGGATGCAGGCCGACACGGCGGCCTTCATGGAAGAAGGATCCGCCAGCCCGAGGCCCGCGATGTCGAACGCCGTCCCGTGGTCCGGCGACGTACGCGGAAACGGAAGTCCAGCGGTCACGTTGATCCCCGCATCCCCGGCCACGGTCTTGAGGACCGCCAGGCCCACGTCATGGTAGGGGACGATGACCGCGTCGACCGTTCCATCCAGGCACTTCCTGAACACCGTGTCCGCCGGGAAGATGCCAACGACCTCCAGATCGCCCGCCGCGGCCAGTCTGTCGGCAGCCGGCGACAGGATTCGCTCCTCCTCGTCCCCGAACAGCCCCTGCTCGGAAGCGTGCGGGTTGACGCCGGCGAGCGCAAGACGGGGCCGCTCGATGCCCCACCACTCCCTCAGGGCTCGCGCCGCGATGGTCGATCGGCGGACCACGAGCTCGACGTCGAGCAGGTCAGGAACGCTCCTCAGCGGTACGTGCACCGTCAGGAGGGCGACCCGGAGCGGGCCTCCGAGCGCCGTCTCCTCCGCGGCCATCACCATCGTCACGTCGGGTACTCCGCAACGATCCCGGAGGAGCTCGGTGTGGCCCGGATAATCGTACCCGGCAGCTCGCAACGCGGCCTTCGAGATCGGGGCCGTGACCAGTCCGTCGACCTCTCCGGCCAGGGCCATCGCGATGCCCGTCTCGACGGCGCGGCCGGACAGATCGCCGGCCTCGGCGTCGCCTCCGCAGCTCCACGGACCGACCGATATGTGCTCCACGGCGGGCCGGATGCGCACATCCGGATGCAGGGTTTCCGGATCGGGGCCGACGACGACGAAGTCCGCGGACCCGCGCACCCCGGGATCCTCGAGGGTCGCACGAACTACCTCGGGTCCTATTCCCCTCGGGTCGCCGAGCGTGACCGCTATCCTGGGACGATTCGCGGACATCGACGTTTCTTGCCTGGACGGGGCGCCCGGCGGCCACCCCCGGGTGGATCAGAGCCGATTATCGACGTACACCTCGTGCCGCAGCTCATCGAGGAACTTGACGTAGCCCTTCTCGTTCAGGATGCTCTCCCGTATCTGCTCGCGAATGTCATCCAGGTTCCATCGTCCCTCGGACTGGAAACCTGTGATCTTCACCACGGCGAACACGGGGCGCCCCGGCATGAAGCCCTCGGTCTGGAACGGACCGACCACCGCCCCCGGCACCGGGTTGGCGAGGGCCCGCGCGTACGCCTCCCCGAACTGACCGATCTGGTCATACGGAATGTCCGGGAAGCGGACGGGCACTTCGCGCATTCCATACCGCTCGGCGAGGGGCTTCACGTCGGCGCCCTCCCGTATCGAGTCGGCGACGGCAAGCGCGAGCTCGCCGGCGCGCCGGAAATCAGCTTCGTCCAGGACCGGCTGGATGAGAATGTGTCGAATCTTCCTCTCACCGCCCCGCACGTTGTCCACCCGGATGATGTGGTAGCCGAACCTCGTGAGAACCGGCCCGACGGGCTCACCCGTGCGTGCTGCCCAGGCCGCGTCTCCGAAGGCGGGAACGAGCGCGGACCGCTGGACCCAGCCGAGGTCTCCGCCCTGCTCCCGATTCGACAGGTCCATCGAGTATTCGCGTGCGGCGACCTCGAAGTCCTTCCCGTCGCGCAGCTCCGTGAGCACCTGCATCGCGAGCTGGTACGCGCTGTCGCGAGCCGCTTCGCCGGGCTCCGGTTCGATCACGACCTGTTCCAGCGATATCGAAGCCGGTCGGGTCTCTCCCGACAGGTTCTCGGCGTAGTAGGCCTCTATCTCTTCATCCGTCACCGACACGGGGGGCAGGTTGTTGCGGTTCGAGCGGATGTACTCGTCGATCATCATCTGCGACCTCACCTGTCCGCGCAGCCACTGGCGGTACTGCACGAGGGATCGGCCCGACTTCGTCACGGCGGCCTGGAATTCCGTCGCCGACGGGAAGGAGTTGCGGATCTCACGGAACCGACGGTCGGTCTCGCCGTCGAGCATCTCCTGGGGAACCTGGATGTCGGATTCCTTGGCCTTCTGCAGCAGGATACGCGCGTCCACGAGGTTCGAGAGAGTCTCGCGCGCGAGATCATCGAACTCCGGCGTGCCGACTTCCGGCACCTCTTCGCCCTGCGCACCGGCCTGTACGATCGACTCGATGATCTCGCTATAGAGGATCGCCGTGTCGCCCACGACCGCCACGATCCGATCCACGGTCTCGATGGAATCGGGTGCCACGCCGCCCGGCAGCGTCGCCTGCTGTTCGGAAGGAGGCGGCTCCTGCGTCACGGCCGGCGCCGGAGATCCCAGCGCGAACGCCGCGGCGCAGATTCCCGCGACCATCCTCGTCCGCGTTCCGGATCGTCTCATCCGACCTCCACCTTCGTCTCTCCGATCTCCGCCGGAGGCATCTCAGTACTCGGCTCGGCGGGTCCGACGCCCGACGCCCGCAGCTCGCTCGCCCTCCTCGCGGCGCTCCTCACTCCGCTGTCGAGTACCCGTACCGGGTAGTCCGGGTCCAGAACGATGCGGAACTCTCCCAGCCAGGGAAGGGCACGCGAGCGGGCCATCGCCTGCTGAAGGAAATAGTAACCCTGTTCGGCGACGTCGAATCTCGGATTGGTCGCCAGCTCGCTCGTCAATCCGAGTCGGGCCGCGATGTGGCCCAGCTGCTCGGCCAGCGCTTCGGCGAGGGCAGCTCGCTCCTCGGGATTCGCCGCGATCCCCGACCTCGCGGCGGCCGTGATCAGGATCTCGTCGCGCGCGAGACGCAGGAGGTAGTCCTGGACGTCTTCCCGCGATGCCTCGGCGAACGTGCGCCGCATGTCATCCCGGACGAGGAACAGTCGCCTCAGTTCCTCCACCGAGAGATCGCCCCCGTCCCAGGTCACGAGCTTCATTCCGCCCGGTATCCTGCCGGCGGCCCGCCCCGGGTCCCTGGCGACCTCGATCGCGATGTCCGGCGCCCCCTGGATCACTGCCCGCCGCGCGTTGCCTACCGTGGCGTCCAGCGCCTGGTCCTGCCTGAGTGCCTCACGCTCCTCCACCACGCGACGCAGCAACTGGTCCCTGGACGACTCGAAGTCCGGCTGCCGCCTCGCCTCGATCCGGTAGATCAGGATCTCGTCCCCGGAGGAAACGACGGGCGCGATCTGTCCCGGCTGCAGGGAGAACACGACCGAGTCGGCAGCCGGCGGGAAATCGTCGTGTCCCTGATAGGCGAGGACCTGTCCCCTCGCCTGGGCCGGCTCACTGCTTCGCTCGCGCGCGACGGTGACGAAGTCCGCCCCTCCGACCAGTCGCTCGCGAATGCTCCGCGCTTCGGCGAACACGCTGTCACGTTGCGCCTCGCCGGATTCGTCCGGGACCGTGAGCACGATCCTCCGCACGTCGAGCCTCGTGTAAGGTTGACGCGTATCGAAGTACTCCCGGAGCTCCTGGTCGGTGGGCTCGATCCCGACCATCACCACGCTGTCCCGGTATCGCATGACGGCGATCGCGGCGAGGTGTCTGCCGTCTTCCATCAGGCGGGTGTAGTCGAGAGAGCGGGTCGTGTCGGGATCCTGGTACAGGACGGAGAGCACGATGAAGTCCGCCCACAGTCGCGCGAATTCCCCTGCCCAGTAGCTGGTGAGAGCCGAGTCCGGGATCGACGACGCCGCCATCAGGTACCCGAGATCCGCCTGGTCGAGCGTGTAGCCGGCCGCGGTCGCGGCGGGTCTGGCGTGGCCCGTGAGCGCGTCACTGAAGGCGCCGCAGCCCGTCGCCACGCCTGCCACGCCGAGCACGAGCATCGAGAGAGATCTATTGATCCGATTCATACGTCCAGAAGGTCCCTTTCAGGTAAGCGTTCCGCTGTCCGTCGACCGCCTCACGCGGCAGGAGATCCATCCAGCAGTTCCAGCGCCGCCACGAGCGTCGGAAGCAAGGGCTCCACCCCGGCGCGGGCAAGCCATAAGGATAACGGCTCGGTGCGCCGCACTTCAACCGCGATCTGGAGGTCCGTCATCGCATCTCTCAGCAGGGCAAGCCGCGGGATCGTCCCCGGGCCGAAGTTCATGCGCGCGTCGGCTTCGGATACGCGCAGCCATTCCACGCCGAGACGAGTTCCCAGAATTCTGAGACGGACCGAGGCCAGCAGCCGCTCCGCGGTGGGGGGAATCGGGCCGAATCGGTCCCGAAGCTCCTCCTCCAGTGCGGTCAGGTCGGCGGCCGTGCGGAGCCGGGAGACTCGCCGGTACAGGTTCATCTTCTGATCCGCCCCGGCGATGTAGTCGTCCGGAAGATAGGCCTCACCCTCCACGTTCACCTGGGTGGCCGGTGCGGCCGCCTCGTCCTCCTCTCCTCTCATGCGGCGGACCTGTCGCTCCAGAAGTCGCTGGTACGTGTCGAACCCCACCGCCTGGGCGAATCCGGACTGGTCTGCTCCGAGGAGGTTTCCGGCACCCCTGAGCTGCAGGTCCTTGAGAGCGACGCGATAGCCGGAGCCCAGCTCGGTATGATGCTCGAGAATGCGCAGTCGCTGCACAGCCTCGGGGGTCACGCCGTCCGGCACGAGAAGGTAGCAGTAGGCCCGGTGGTGAGACCGGCCCACCCTGCCTCTGAGCTGATACAGTTGCGCGAGGCCGAACCGGTCCGAGCGATGCACGATCATCGTGTTGGCTGTCGGGACGTCCAGTCCGTTCTCGATGATCGACGTGGACACGAGTATGTCGATCTCCCGATCCATGAGCGCCGCCATCGTGTCTTCGAGGTCCCGTTCGTGCAGGCGTCCGTGGGCGACGGCCAGGCGTGCGTCGGGCGCGAGGCGCCGGACACGCTGAGCGAGGGCGTCGATAGTCTCGATCCGGTCGTGCACGAAGAACACCTGACCGGAACGGTCCATCTCCCGACGGATCGCATCCTGAATCACCCCGTCACTCCACGGCAGGACGTGGGTGATCACCGGCATGCGATCGCGCGGCGCCGTCTCGATCAGCGAAAGGTCGCGCAACCCGCCGAGGGCCAGTTGCAGGGTCCGCGGGATCGGCGTGGCCGTAAGTGTGAGCACGTCGACGGTTCGCTTCAGCTCCTTCAGCCGTTCCTTGTGCCGCACGCCGAAGCGCTGCTCTTCGTCCACCACGAGGAGGCCCAGGTCCTTGAACACTACGTCCCGCGACAGCAGGCGGTGAGTGCCGATCGCCACATCGATCCGCCCCTCCACCAGATCCCGGAGAGCCGCCTTCTGCTCCTCCCGCGTTCGCAGACGCGAGAACGCCGCGACCCGAACGGGGAAGCCCGCGAGGCGCTCCGAGAACGTGTGCAGGTGCTGCTCGACCAGGATCGTGGTCGGAGCGAGCACGGCTACCTGCTTGCCATCCTGGACCGCCTTGAAAGCCGCCCGGATCGCTACTTCCGTCTTGCCGTAGCCGACGTCGCCACATACGAGGCGGTCCATGATCGCCGGCGATTCCATGTCGTTCTTCACGTCGAGCCAGGCTGATCGCTGGTCCGGCGTGTCCTCGTAGAGGAACGAGGACTCCATCTCCCGCTGCCAGCGCGTGTCCGGGCTGAAGGCGAATCCTCCCCTGACCGTGCGGTGGGCGTAGAGGTCCAGGAGCTCCGTCGCCATGGCCCGAATCGACTCTTCCGTCCGGCTCCGCAGCCGCTTCCATTTCTTGCCGCCGAGCTTGTGCACCGCGGGCGGGCGCGTCACCTCGTCCGGGTCTCCCACCCCTGACCATTTCTCGATCAGGTCCAGGCGATAGTGCGGCACGCGCAGGATCTCGCCGTCCGCGTACTCGATCTTGAGCGTCTCGACGGTTTCCTCTCCGACCCGGACGCGCTCCAGTCCGGCGAACCTGCCGATTCCGTGATCGAGGTGAACCACGTAGTCGCCGGGGGCGAGCGAGGCGATGGACTCCAGAGGAGCCACTCCGTGCAGCCTTCGCTGACGCCGCAGTCGCCGGGATCTGGCGAAGATCTGATGATCTGTGAGGACGAGCATCGGGGCGGGCCCCGGAATCCGGAATCCGCCGCTCAGGCCGCCGATGGCAACGTTCAGACGTCTGGCGAGTCCGGGCCCGGCCGCATCCTCGAGGATCTCCTGCATCCGCTCCAGCTGACCGGGGCTGTCGCACATGATCAGGATCCGCTCGCCGCGGCCGTCCGCCGCCCGGATCTCGTCGATCAGGAGCTCGATGCGCCTCTCGATGGGAGGATGTGGCTCCAGCCCGAGACGGATGGTGGGGATGCTCTCGCCGCCCGCGACCCCGTCGGGCGGATCGACGAAGACCACTCCCATTCGGTCGAGTCGATCGGCCACGATCGGGGGAGCGAGGACCAGTGCCTCCGCGGCCAGCGCCGTCTCGTCGTCCAGCTCGGCGCGGGCGGCGCGGATCTCGTTCCACAACCTGTTCCGTCGCCATTCGTCGCACGCCGCTCCCTCGAACACGAGCAGCGCATCGTCAGGCAGCAGCTCCAGCAGGCTTCGCCGCTCGATCGAAGCGGCGCTCGCGCCGAGGAGGTCGGGCGACAACTCGACGGGAAGGATCGTCACCTCGTTCAGGCGCCCGGTCGAGCGTTGCGAGAGAAGGTCGAAGTTGCGCAGAGATTCGACCCGATCGTCCCACAGCTCGATGCGAATCGGCTCGTCGGTGCCGAACGGAAACACGTCGAC